>JAFUHM010000055.1 GCA_017468865.1 Oscillospiraceae bacterium
CGTCTGTGGGCACCGCCCACCGGGTACGACCCGGAGCGATTTCGATGATAAGTTATGCCGAGCCTATCAGAAATGGCTCGGCAGAATAGATTTACGGATCGGGTGTGGGCACCGCCCACTTGCAGTTATACTTTTTCAACAAAAAATACATAAAAATTTCTGTAACAAAATATGTATACAGGACTTGACAAATCAATAAAAATAGGTTATAATATATTAGTTACATGATATAATCAGTAATAGAGCAAGCAGACCGAAGGGGGAAGCTTGCCGTGAACTGCATCATTGCGTGATGCGGTATCCTCTGCTCCTTATAGCAGCAAAGGGAGGGAACATAGATGGCAGAAGTACGTGTTAGAAATAACGAGTCCTTGGATTCAGCTCTCAAGCGCTTCAAGAGAGACTGCGCAAGAGATGGCGTGATCGCTGAAGTACGTAAAAGAGAGCATTATGAAAAGCCCTCTGTTAAGCGTAAGAAGAAGTCCGAAGCTGCTCGTAAGCGTAAGTCCTGATAGGATACCTTGAGTAGGCACATATCACGGATAGCCATCAGGTTTATCCGTGATTTTTTTATATGGTGAGGTGGATCTATGAACAAAAAAGTTTTAGCATCATTTATGACGTGCATCCTGCTCCTGTCCGCCTGCGGTCAGCCCGCTGCACAGACCCCCGCAACTGCCGCCGAGACGGCTGTCACCGCCGCAAAGCCCGCAAGGTTTACGGAGAAGGTAAAGACACTGGGACGCACCTACGATGACGGGAATACACTGTGGCTGGGCTTTTCCGGCACGGGTGCGGACTTTACCGTGTCGGGCAAGACCTGCAAGATAACCGTTGCAGGGTGCAGCAACGCCATCCCCGGCGGCGACAACCTTGCAAGGCTTGCTGTCTACGTTGACGGGGAACGAGTGCTCGATGAGCTTATCGACAGGAAGGAAAAGGAATTCACCGTCTTTGACAATGACACCTCCGCCTCCCATGAGGTGCGCATCGTCAAGCTGTCGGAGTGCGCTCATTCGGTATGCGGCATAAAGGCTGTCACCACAGACGGAGAGATCACACCGTCCCCATCAAAGGCAATGACGATCGAGTTCATCGGTGACAGCATCACCTGCGGATACGGCGTGGACGATGAGGTTAAGGAGCATCATTTCTCCACGGAGACAGAGGACTGCACAAAGGCATATGCCATGAAGACCGCAGAAAAGCTGGATGCGGACGCTTATCTTGTTTCCCTGTCGGGATACGGCATCATATCGGGTTATTCTGACGGAAAGACCCAGCAGAAAAATCAGATCATCCCCAAATACTACGACAAATTCGGGTATTCCTATACCACCTTCGGTGACTCCTCCACTCAGCCCTCCTCTATCGAATGGGATCACAGCAAAGTACAGCCCGATGTGATCGTCATCAACCTCGGCACCAACGATGCGTCCTGGACAAAGACTGAGGAAGACAGGCTCAACGAGTATATGGAGAAATACAAGGAGTTTGTCAAGCACATCCGTGAAGTGCATCCCGACTCTCATATAGTCTGCACTCTGGGTATAATGGGAGATTCCCTCTACCCTTACATCGAATATGCGGTGCAGGGATATGTGGAGGAGACCGGTGACAAGAAGATACACACCATGAAGTTCGATGTTCAGTCCCCTGAAGACGGATATGCCGCAGACTGGCATCCTACGGAAGCCACACATGAGAAAGCAGCTGAAAAGCTCGCCGAATTCATACGCTCGGAATGCAAATGACAGAGAAGATCATCTTTACTGTGATCGAGGCGGTACTGCTGCTGGGAGCCGCACTGTTCATCTTCACGGCGGTGAGTGCCTCGCTGAACGCAGGGAATATTTCCGGCATTGTCCTATGCGGCGCAGCTTTCCTGCTGTGCCTGTTCAGGCATGAGTTAATACAGTTCATACTCAGGCTCCGGAACGGCAAGGGGAAGATCTTTCTGATCGCAGCGCTCATACTCTGCCTTGCCGCCCTGTCAATAGTCGGTTATATATCCGTCAGGATATTAAGCTGCATCGACCGCCAGTCGGACGAAGATCTGCCTGTGATAGTGCTGGGATGCCAGGTGAAGGGAGATCATCCGTCGGTCATGCTGAGACAGCGCATAAATGCGGCTTACGGCTATCTTTCGGAACATCCCTCATCTGTCTGCATCGCATCAGGCGGACAGGGCAGCGGTGAGGTCATGAGCGAGGCACAGTGCATAAAGGACGAGCTTGTGAAGCTCGGCATATCCCCTTCACGCATCATCATGGAGGATAAGTCCGTTTCCACCGAAACGAACTTTGAATACTCCGCCGAGATAATGGACAGGATGAACATTCCCAGACGTGCTGTGGTCGTAACCAGTGACTATCATCAGTACCGCTCCTCGCTTATCGCACGAAAGCACGGCTTTGAGACGTATCAGACAAGTGCCCGCACTTCCCGTGCCTATTTTCCCACATACTTCCTGCGTGAGATAATTGCGGTGATTTACCTGTATGTTTTCGGATGACTTCCGATGACCGCCAGGCGGCAGGAAAAGCCGAAAGGATAAGGCACGCCTTATCCTTTCGCTGCATATATCAGATCAATTCGCATCAGACTGCGTTATAGAGCTCATTCCCTCTTGATGACCTTGACCTCTGTTCCTTCCACAGCCTCATCTACAAGCGTATCAAAGTCATACGCCGCCTCTGCCTCAAGTACGGCAGAAAGCTCGGGGCGGGTCTTAGGATGCTTGGGAGTGAACACGGTGCAGCAGTCCTCATACGGCTCTATGGAGATATCGAAGGTATCTATCCTGCGGGACACCTCTATTATCTCGGTCTTGTCCATACCGATGCACGGACGGAACATGGGCATCTCACAAGCCGCATCGGTGCAGACTATGGCACCCATGGTCTGACTTGCGACCTGACCCACGGATTCACCGGTGATAAGGCACTGCATACCGTTCTTCTTAGCGATCTTCTGGGCTATCTTTATCATCATGCGGCGCATGATGATGGTGAAATACTCCTCGGGACAGTGATCTCTGAGCGCTTCCTGGAGCTTGGTGAAGGGAACGCAATAGAAGGCGTTGTCTCCCGTGTAGGGGGTAAGACGCTCGCAAAGGCGCTCTACCTTCAGACGGGCACGGTCGGATGTGTAAGGCGGTGCGGCAAAGTGTATGCAGGAAATGTCAACGCCGCGCTTTGCCATCATGTATCCCGCAACGGGGCTGTCGATGCCGCCCGACAGCAGGAGCATCCCCCTGCCGCTGGTGCCTACGGGGATGCCGCCTGCCGCAGGACGGTTGCCCGTGTGGATATAAGCGTTTATGTCACGGATCTCAATATGCACGGTGAGGTCGGGCTCTTTCAGATCGACGATGAGATGAGGGAACTTTTCAAGGACACGGCCTCCCACCTCGGCTGAAAGCTCGGGGGATTTGTACGGGAAATGCTTGTCGGAACGCTTGCACGCCACCTTGAACGTTCTGGCACGGTCAAGCTCCTTTGCGCAGTATACACACACATCCTCGGCTATCTTATACACGTCCTTTTCGGTGATGCCTGCCCTGCAGATGGCGGCGGCACCGAAGGTGCGTGATGCTGCCAGGACTGCCGCATCCATATCGGCATCCCCGACAGGAGTGCAGTAGATCATGGACTGATCCCGTCTGTACTCAAATTCACCGCAGTCTTTCATACGGTGTCTGAGGTTGCGGATGAAGGCTTCCTCGAAATTTCGCTTGTTGAGCCCCTTGAGGGCTATCTCTCCTTCTTTGAGAAGAATTATCTCGTTCATTTTGATGCTCCGTTTCATTTATTCCGAATTCAGGGTCACTTTATCTTTTCAAGGCTCATATAGCCTTCTTTGAGTGCAGATACGAACTGCTCTATCTCCCCCCATGAGGACATTTTCGAGAACGATATGCGCAGGGCGGTGTCCGCCTGCTTATCGCTCATACCCATTTCAGACAGTACCCTGCTGTGCTTTCCCTTTGAGCAAGCCGACCCGCTGGATACATACACATGACGGCTCTCCAAAAAGTGAAGCATGATCTCACTTCTTATGCCCTCCACGGAAATATTCACGATATACGGGGAACAGTTGGCGCCCGAATTCACCTTGACATAGGGCAGCTCGGAAAGCTGTGAGCGAAGCCGCTCTCCGAGCATGACCGCATTGCTGCGGGCAACGTCTATCTGGGGAAGCTGCTCCTTGACTGCGGCTCCGAACCCGGCAATGAGAGGTACAGCCTCCGTGCCCGAACGCAGTCCCTTCTCCTGTCCTCCGCCTGTCATTATGGGAGGTATGCGCAGTCCCTTGCGTATATACATGGCGCCAACACCCTTGGGTGCGTGTATCTTATGTCCGCTGAATGTGATGAGATCGGCGTCGAGCTCAGTTACCTTCATGGGTATCTTCATAAACGCCTGCACCGCATCGGTATGGGTGATGCAGTCGGGCGCCTTCAGCTTGACGGAGGAGAATATATCAGCTACGTCATTTATGGCACCTGTCTCATTATTTACATACATACAGGTGGCAAGGAATGTGTCATTGTCCACCGCATAGAGGTAATCGGTAAGGCTGATGCTCCCGTCCGCCCTCGGCTTGACACGCTTGACGATAAAGCCTTCCTGTTCAAGGGCTTTAAGCGTTTCCTCAACTGACGGATGTTCTATGGATGTGGCAACGATGGTGTTCTTCCGTCTTCCGTACACCTTCGCCGCACCCCTCAGCAGAGTGTTGTTCGCCTCGGTAGCTCCCGATGTAAAGGTTATGGTCTCGGGTGCAGCAGAGATCGCCTTAGCTATCGTCTTGCGTGCATCCGTCACGATAAGCTCCGCATCAAGCCCCATGCGGTGCAGAGATGAGGGATTGCCGTAGTTCTCACGCATGGCATCCATGACTGCCTGTGCAGCATTCTCGGATACCCTCGTGGTAGCCGCATTATCAAGATAGGTCATATTATCACCCGGATATGTAGTTTTATCTGTCATGAAAAGCAGCTGTGCTGCATGACTTATACATTATAACACATTATGCCGAAAAATGCAAGAGATATGCCGATTTTTATATGTGTCAAGTAAAAGTAGGCAGATAATTAGAAAAAGGTCACAACAAACAAAAAAAGATGAAAAAAATTGTAGAATGCTAACAACCACAAAGCTTGGATAAAGCCTTATTAGCCGGAGAAGGGTGAAAGGGATGCGGGCA
>JAFUHM010000056.1 GCA_017468865.1 Oscillospiraceae bacterium
ACCTTTCGGTGATGTGGTGAGCTGCCGCAAAATCACCTCTTTCCGTCGCCTCCGGCTCCTCCAAGAGGTGATTTTGCCAATATCTGCTTAATGTCATATTATTTTTGAGGGTGAGTGTCCAAGATCATTGACAAGTGAACAGTACAGATTTTATATTTTTTATCATATCTATTGATTATTTCCCTGTTTTATGCTATAATCAAGGGAGTGCGTTCAGGCGCAAAGGTTTACTCAGAGGTGATAGCTTGAAACATTTGATAAACATACTCAAGGGCGTGGTGATCGGCATTGCCAACGCCATTCCCGGTGTCAGCGGAGGCACCATGATGGTGATACTCCGTGTATTTGACAGGCTCATGGACATAATAGGCAGTCTTACCCTCAAGGATATAAAGAAGTCCTTCGGCATCATCAGGGACAACTTTGTCTTTCTTGTGACCCTTGCTGTGGGCATGGTGATAGGGATACTCGGGTCTGCCACGGTGCTTGACTACTGCTTTTCACATTTCTATGTGCAGACGCAGTTCTTCTTCCTCGGCATCATCGCAGGCTCTCTGCCCCTTATCCTGAAGGAAGGCACAAAGGACGGGAAGTTCAGACCCATACACATCATTCCCTTCCTGTGCGGACTGGCGGTCATGATCGCAGTTACCGTCGCCGATATGAACATGGCATCCAATGAGGTGTACACATCCCTCACCCCCTCAATCTTCATTTACCTCACGGCAGTCGGGGCGATAGCGGCAGCGGCGATGATAATGCCGGGTCTGTCGGGTTCGCTGGTGATGCTCATACTCGGCGGATACCAGACTGTCATAGAGGCGCTGTCTGCGGACAACATCAGGGAGCGGTTCCCTCTGCTGATACCCGTTGCCATAGGCGTGGTCATCGGGATACTCGGCTGTGCCAAGGTGATAAAGGCTGTCCTTGCCAAGTCCCGTGCAGGGCTGTATGCAGCCATACTCGGCCTTATATTCGGCTCCTTCTATGCCATCTTCCCCCGTGAGACGACAGAGAGGGTCATAGAGAACGGCGTTGAAGTGACCAGAGTCACAGGGGCGAACTTCACCTTTGACGGTACGGGTGCGGCTGCTGTGGCGATGGGTGTCATAGGTGCAGCAATACCGCTGATATTCATGTTTATGGACAAGGAGAATAAAAATGCTTGACGGTGCGCTTCTGTTATGCGTAAAGCAGGAGATAGAAAAGTACACGGGCGGCAGGGTGGACAAGATACATCAGCCCTCCCGTGAAGAGATCGTCATATCCCTGCGTTCTGCGCAGGGGAATCCCCGCATACTCGTATCTTCGTCGGGTACGGCAGGGCGCATACACATCACGTCGGAGAAGATAGAAAATCCCCAGACACCGCCCATGTTCTGTATGCTCCTGAGGAAAAGGCTCTCGGGCGCAAAGCTGCTCGGCGTGCGGCAGACGGGGCTCGAGCGCATACTCTTTCTTGACTTTGAGACGGTGAATGAACTGGGCGACCTTGTGAAGCTGACCCTTGCGGCGGAGGTCATGGGCAAATATTCCAACCTCATACTCATGGAGGAGGAGGGAAGGATCATCGACAGCATACGCCGCATAGATGATATCGAAGGGGAAAGGCTCATACTTCCGGGTGTACACTACACCATGCCCGCCAGAAGGGAAAGGCTGAATTTCCTCACGGCTCAGCGTGAGGAGATGGAGGAGAAGATAGGCTCATTCAGGGGCATCTCCCTTGCCAAGGGGCTTATCGGCATCTTTGAGGGGCTGTCCCCCGTCATCTTCCGTGAGTGGATATACCGTGCGACAGGGGAGACGGACATTTCCTCGGATGAGCTTTCACCCGAGATCACCGCAAGGATAACCGATGAGGCGGAGGGCATGAGGGACAGGTTCCTTTCGGGAAAGCGCTCCTATATCGTGCTGAAGGACGAAGACGAGATCCCCCGTGATGTCTGCTTTGACGGCATATCCCAGTACAGCGGCATATATACCGCAGTCTCATGCGGGTCTGCGGGAGAGGCACTTGACATATTCTACTCGGAAAGAGACAGGCTCGTTCGTCTCAAGCAGCGCTATCAGGATCTGTTCAGGACGGTCAAGAGCATACATGACAGGGTGCTCAGAAGGACGGAGATACGCCGCCGTGAGCTGGAGGACACCCTTGACAGGGACAAATACAGGCGGTACGGCGACCTTATCTCGGCAAACCTGTACAGGCTCGAAAAGGGGATGACCTCCTTTGAATGTGAGGACTTCTACGAGGAAGGTATGCCCACGGTGACGATAAAGCTCGACCCGAAATTCACGCCCTCACGCAATATGCAGAGGATGTATCAGGCATACCGCAAGGCGGACACGGCAAACAAAAGGCTCACTGACCTCATTGAGGAGGGGGAGCGTGAGACGGCATATATAGAGAGCGTGCAGGACCTTCTGCTCAGGGCGGAGAGTGCGGACGACATAGCACAGATCCGTGACGAACTGTCCGATCAGGGATACATAAGGCAGTCGGGCAAAAAGCAGAAGCCCCGTCCCATGAAGCCGCTCGTATACACATCCCCCGACGGATTTACCGTGTGTGTGGGGCGCAACAACAGACAGAACGATGAACTGACCAAGAATGCGGACAGGAACGATATGTGGCTCCATACCAAGGACATCCCCGGCTCCCATGTGATAATCAGGGCGGACGGGCGTGACATTTCCGATGAGGCTGTACTTTATGCGTCGCAGCTTGCCGCATATCACAGCAGCGCAAGGAATTCCGACCGTGTGCCTGTGGATCACACTCTCGTCAGGTATGTGAAGAAGCCGAACGGCGCAAAGCCCGGCATGGTCATCTTCACCAACAACAAGACCCTTATCGTGAAGCCGAAGGCAGAATAGACATCGAACGCATGGCATAGCGCCATGCGTTCGTTTGCATATGTGTGTCAGATGTGTTCGTCTATGGGGGCAAGAGGAAGTCCGTTCTCTCCGAAAATATGCACATCTGCGTAATTTGTGTATTTGTAGCGCACTGCTGTGGGGACGGGGACTTCATCGGATGTGACAGTGATGCGGTACGGGGAGAGGACTGCCTTTGCGGGGCGGAACACACCGTCAGCCCCTGCTGCCTCAAAGCCGTCCGCTTCGCCTGTCACCTTCCAGTCGGGGGCGTTGTCGGCTTCAATGACTATGGAGCTGCCGCTGCGGAAGCATGACCTGTACATGGGGGAGGAGCTTTGCTCACGGGTGAGCAGTCCGTAGGTCATGTACAGTGCCTGAAGTGCAAGGCGTCTGCCGACCTGCGTCTTGTCAACGGGATGGATATTGTTGTATTCACCGCAGTCAAGGGCGACCGCAAGACCTGTATTGCGTATCTTTTTATACACATTCATCTGCGCCTGACGGATGACGCACCAGTTTTTGGTGTCGGTGTCGCCCTTGTACAGGTGCATGGGGAGCTGGACGAATATGAAGGGCATATCAGAGTCGTTCCAGAGCCTGCGCCAGTTGTCTATGAGCAGGTTCAGCAGTTTCTCGTACATACGGGGCTTGTGGTCGTCGCTCTCGCCCTGGTAGTAGATAAAGCCCTTTGCGCCGTAGGGAGCGATGCGTGAGAGCATAGTAAGGTACAATCCGCCCGGGCGGAAGGGGGACTTGGGTCCCATGGGACCCGGATATCTTGAAGGTCCGGCGTACTCCTGGGCTTCTTCCCATGAGCCGTCGGGGTGGGCGGTGTAGAATTCGGCTATCTTCGGATCCCACTGTGCCACATATGCGTTGTATTCATCGAGCTCACGGCAGTATTCCTCGAAGGTCTTGCCTTCCATCGCCTTGTCGTACTCATCGTTGTAGGAACGCAGATCCTCGTCCTCGGAGAGAAGTGACCTGTCCACCCAGTTGGAGGCGGACGTGCCGCCCCAGTTGCAGCCGATGATGCCAATGGTCACGTCAAGGTGAGCGGACAGCTCCTTTGCGAAGTAATAGCCCACCGCAGACCAGCACTGTGCGCTTTGGCTGTCGGGGAGCATCCATCCGCCGTTTCGCTCGTCGATGTAGAAGAATTCGTCGATATAGGGATTTTTCTTGGTGTAGTAGAAGCGTATGTTTTTACACAGATCTTTAAGCTCATCGCTGCCGTGCTTTTCGTTTCGGAGCTCAAACTCCATATTCGACTGACCGCCTGCGATCCACACCTCACCTACCATGATGTCGGTGAAGGTCACGGTGTCAGAGCCGTCTGTGATAGTCATTTCATAGGGACCGCCGTAGCTTTCCACGGGGGGAAGGACGCATTTGAAGGTGTTGTTCGCACAGGTGACGGAGTCTGTCATCCCTGCGAATGAGACGGTGACTGTCCTGCCGTCATAGTCGTGTCCCCAGATAACAACGGGCTTGCCTTTCTGGATGACCATATGGTCGGAAAAAATTGCTGCCGCTCTTAATGCGCTCATAGATGCCTCCGTGAAAGTCACAAAAAATTAACTCTTTAATCAGGGATGTACTCTTGACAAAGACACAAAAATATGTTACCTTAATATCAGTAGCGTACTTCCCTTGAGTTCAGCTTCTTCTCTGCCTTGCCGAGACAGATGAGGCTGAGGGGGAATACATACAGGCAGGCTGATACCCACGCAGTCTGATCGGAGAAGCAGATGGCGGTGAACTCGTACTTTGGTACAAATGCGAAGGCTACCACGATCCTGGCGATCATCTCGATGACTCCCGAAAATATGGCAAGTCCCGAATATCCCAGACCCTGCACGCTCATGCGGCATATGTTGAGCATGGCGAGCGACCAGCAGAAGATGCCCAGACAGAAGAGGTATTTCCCCGAAGCATCGAGGATGGGTGCGTTATCCGGGGTATCCTCTATGAAGATCATGGAGAGGGTGCGCCCGAATACCATGAGGAATGCGCCTATTATCACGCCGAAGCCCATTCCCGAAAGAAGTCCCTTGATGATGCCCTCTCTTGCACGCTTCACGTTGCCTGCGCCCACATTCTGGCTGCAGAACACGGACACTCCCGTTGCCATGGCGTCGAAGGGGGAGACGGTGAACTGCTTGATGCGGCTGCCTGCCGTGAATGCCGAGATGTAGATGTCACCGAGACCGTTGTTGGCTGCCTGCATGACCATAGTGCCTATGGCGGTGATGCTGTACTGGAGCCCCATGGGGATGCCCATGACAAGGTGCTTGGACACGTCATCTGCCGTCAGCTTCATGTCCTCCCGTCCGATCCTCATGGCGGGCTGCTTTGCCCTTATGTACACAAAGCACAACGCTGCGCTCACTCCCTGTGCAAGGACTGTTGCCAGCGCCGCACCCGATACTCCCATATCAAAGGCAAGGATGAAAAGCAGGTCAAGGACGATGTTCAGCACGGTGGACACCGCAAGGAAAATGAAGGGGGTGCGGCTGTCGCCCACGGCACGCATCATGGAGGAGAGGAAGTTGTAGAAGATGGTGAAGGGTATGCCCAGGAAGATGATGAAGAGATAGTCATAGGCAAGTTCATAGATGTTGTCCGGGATGCGGAGAAGACGGACTATGCCGCCGCAGCAGAGGCAGACGATGAGAGTGATGACTGCCGAAAGGATCACCGCTATGACTGCGGCATTGAATACGGAGCGCCGCATCTTGTCGATGCGCCCCGCTCCGAAGAAGGTGGCGAAGGGTATGCCGAAGCCTGCGCACATCCCTATGCAGAAGCCCAGCACCAGGAATTGAACGCTCGTTGTGGCACCTACTCCCGCAAGTGCCATAGGCCCTAAGAAGCGGCCGACTATGGCGGCATCCATCATGTTGTAGGTCTGCTGGAGGAGATTTCCCAGCAGCAGGGGTACGGCAAAGGAGAAGATGAGCTTTAAGGGATCTCCTTCGGTCATGTTCTTCATGTCAGCGTCTCTCCTTTGAATAGTCAACGAATGCTATATCCATGTCCACTTCCCCGTCTATCCCGTCTACTCTGCCGTCGGAGGCGTACTGCCATACGGTGAACAGATAGGGGAATTCGGGGCGGTCACGGTATTCCGCAAGCCATATGTCAAAGCCTGCCAGTGTGTCAAGGTCGTATTTGAAGATGCCCTGTATCTTCGAGAGGTATATCATGGGGATGTAGCCGTTCTCGGCTACTGTGTTGCAGAAAAGGGCTGCGATGCGGTTGAGCTTGTCAACGGAAATGTCGTCGGTGCGTGCCTTTTCCCCTCCGCCGATGGTCTCCCAGTCAAGGACGACGGGGTACTTTATGTCATAGCCCTCGATCTCGGAAAGGAGAAGCTCTGTTTCCTCCAGTGCCTCCTCTTCGGTGACAGCCTGACTGAAAAAGTACACGCCTATGTCGATGCCTGCTTCGGATGCCCCCTGTGCATACTCATGAAATCTCTTGTCGAGGTTGAGTTCCCCCGATTCGTAGCCACGATAGCCCACACGAAGGAAGGCAAAATCTATGCCGTCCGCCTTTACTTTGTCCCAGTCTATGTCCCCGTTGTGGTGGGACAGGTCTATGCCGCACAGGGATGCGACTTCACCGCCGGGAGCGTAGACGAGCCGTCCGTCACGCTTTTCGAGCCCGTCGGGGTCAACTTCGCTGAGGGGCATCTTTTCAAGGCCGTTCACCCAGACTTCGCCGTATCCCGGAAGGGTCACATACATACGCTGCTTTTCCCCTGCGTAGTGATAGACACGGGAGTTCTTAGCGGATATGTATTCCTCGTCCTCCTCGTACATCTTCTTCAGGCGGTCATATTTCACGGAGGAGGTGACTGCAAGGCCGATAAGGGCGGCGATGAGAACTGCGATGATGAAAAATGAGGGTATGATTATCTTTCTGATAAGGTTTCTGTTCATTGGAAAAAGCTATATTGCGCCAAGCATGACCACAAGCGGCAGCGTGATGGCTGAAAGGACGGTGGTCGCTGCAAAGACTACCGCTGACATTTCGGAATTGCCGTCAAACTTGAGGGCGAACATGGTGCCTGTTGCCGCAGCAGGGCAGCCTGATGCCACAAGGACGGTGAGGAAGACGGTCTCGGGCAGGGGGAAGAAACGGAAGACAGCCCAGAACATCACGGGGCATATTATCAGCCTTGCGATCACCGCCATGAGCACCTTTCTGCTCTTCAGATACTGACCGATATCCGTAAAGCTGATGGTGACGCCTGCGCATATCATGGCAAGGGGAGTGTTGCAGTTGCCGATGTGGGTGCAGGCCTGGAGTATGATGTCGGGGATATGTATCTGTGTGATGAAGCAGATAAGTCCCACGGCAATGGCGATGATGGACGGGGAGCGGAGTATCTTCTTTATATCCGTGCCGCCGTCCTTTGAGAAAAGGGCTACTCCGTGAGTCCACACCATGAGGTTGAACACGGTGATATATCCTGTGAGATACATCACTCCCTCCGAGCCGAAGAGACCGTTGAGAAGGGGGATGCCCATAAATGCGCAGTTTGAGTATATTGCCGCAAAGCGTGTGATGACGGTGTCGGAGGATCTGTCGGAGCGGTAGATGATGCGCAGGAATATCATTATCAGTGCGTAGGAGGCACCGCTCAGGAGGACTGCAAGCCCTAAGTTCTTCAGAAGCTGGACGCTGAACTCCTTCTGGTATGAATTGAAGATGAGGACAGGGTTAACTACATCAAGGACGAAGGCGGAGAGTTTGGAGTTGGTGGTCTTGTCTATCATCCTGATGCGTCCGCAGAGGTATCCTACCGCAACGAGGATAAACATGATGAGGATCTGGATGAGACAGGTCTTTGCGAGTTCCATAGTTTTCACTTTCTAAGGCGGTGCCGTGGAGTGGGTGCTTATTTCTTGCGTCGGGCAAACATTATCTCAATGAAGAGGGTGAGTATCCTTATGAGCAGCATTATGCTGACGATGGGGGAGATGAAGAGACCGCCGTATTCGTGTCCTGCGGACAGTCCGAAATGGGTGATGTCGAACATGGTGGCGAAGCTCTCGAGCAGTGAAGTCACCGTGAGGCAGACAAACACCGAGATGATGTCGCCGTAGGCGTATTCAAGCAGGGAGAGGGTGATGGCGAGAAGTATCATGTTCACCGAAACGAACACGATGTTGATGGGGCGGGACATGAAGCCTGCGGAGATTATCTGCCTGGAATATGCAAAGTACGCCACATAAAGGGCGGAGCAGACCCCGATCGCCCGATAGACGGAGAAATGCGACCATATCATATGGAAGACATATCCGAAGATCAGCAGGGCAGGCAGCGTCCCGTAGTCGAGCAGGGCGCAGACAAGCCGCAGTATCATGCCGGACTTGAAAGTGCCTGCGGATATCTGACCTGCCGTCCACAGGATGTACAGCGGAACCGCATATATCATGAATGCGGTGACAGCGCCGCCCGTGAAGCTGCGGCTGTAGTTTGCCGCAACGAAGAAGGACGGTGTGTTATGCTCGATGAACCGCTGCATGATGAAAGTGATTATTATCTGGGCGGCTGAGGGGAGTATGCTGTCGAAGGGGGATGGAAGGAAGATATCGGATACACCGGTGATGACTACTCCCAGAATGAGGAATATGACTATCCTCAGAAATTTCTTATCCACGTTTCTTTTTCCTCTTGTCAGGTGCAGCGTGTGAGGTGGCTTTCATTTTCATCTTTTCGGTAAGGCTGGTTATCTGTGCCTTGCCGTGATATTTGTCAAATCCTTTGGCAAGCTCCCTGACACGGTCGTTCATGTCGAGCCGCAGCATGGAGCGTGCGAGGCATATGTCTGCCATGAGGGTGTTTCTCGGGTCGGGCTCGGAAATGAGCTTTACGAATACGGTGACTGCGTTCTCGTAGCGCTCGCCGATATGCTCCATTATCCCTACCGACCGTTTCATAAATGAAGAGCCGTCAAGGGCAATGTCGTTATACTCACGGTAGATGTCCGCTGACTCCCTGAACCTGTCAAGGAGAAAGAGACAGAATATGTAATTGTTGACACAGATGGAGGCTATCTCCTTTGGCAGGTGACGTATATCGGTCACGGCAAAGACTTCCGCCGCCTCGGTCAGCTCCCCCATGTAGAGAAGTCCCTGAGCCTTCAGCGCCATCCCTTCGGGGATGTCACGCTTCTTGGCGGAGGCTGTGAGTTCATCGAGAAGGTCTATGTATTCTCTGTTGTAGCCCTTGGATGTGAGGTATTCCGCTGCTTTGGCATAGGTGCCTGATAGCTTGAGAAAGCCCTTTATTGAGTCTTTAAGAGACATATCGGCTCCTTCATGCGGTGAGAATGTCCGTTCTGCCGCAGGGTCACGGCAGAGTGTTATTCTCCGCTGAGTATTTCAAGCGCTCTGAGAAGCTGTGTATCTGATGCGATGTCGCCCTCGAAGGGAAGGATGCCCTCGGGCAGGCTCACGGATTCATCGGGGATGACTCCTGTGCCTGTGATGATGCCGCTGTTCTCTGTGGTGAGTTCGGCGGTGGAGAAGATGACAACAGAGCCGTCGGAGCAGAGATACTCCATCTGGTATCTGCCGTTGCCTACGGTGGAGGTGCCGACTACCTTAGCGCCCGCATAATCCCGCAGAGCCGCTGCAAAGACCTCGGAGACGCCGCCTGTTCGCTCGTTGACGAGGACGCATATGGGCATTTCCACCGATGTCTCATCGGTGCAGGATATCATCTCTTCGGTGTGTCCGTCCTTATATGCGGCGGTGACTGTGCCGTGATCGAGTATGACATCAAGGCACTGTCCCATGATCTTCGCATCCCGGATGTCAAGGTCACGGACATCGAAAATGAGGGAGTCCACGCCCATCGAACGCAGTTCGTCGATGACTATCTGCATCTGGGCAGGGGTCTTCTCGGATATGCTCTGCCACTGCACCCATCCGCTGCGGTTGACTTTGCTCCCCTTGACGGTGATGTGTTCGCTGACATGGGAAATGACGCTGTAATCTATGAAGTTCGTCCCTTCCTCTTCGGTGGTGCGCTTGATATAAAGGCGCACACGGGTGCCTTCGGATACTTTGAAGAGGGAGACTGCTTCATCATAGCCGCCCTCAAAGGCGATGACGTCAGTATTGTTCACGGCGGTGATGATGTCGCCTTTGAGAAGGCCTGCTTCCTCGGCAGGACCGCCTGCCTCCACATCGGTGATGAGAATATATCCTCCGGGCTCCCTGTCGTAGGAAAAGCCCAGCCCTTCCGTGACGCCGAGCATCATGCTCTGATGCTGTGCGTATTCCTCGGATGTCATATAGGCTGCGAAGCCGTCGCCTATGCCGTTCATGTATCCGCTCACCATGCCTTCGATGATCTTGTGCTCATCCATATCGGTGACATAGTTCATGCGGACGAAATTATCTATCTCGGATATCTTGCTGTAAAGCTCCTGCTTCTCATTGACACCCGTTATCTTCTTGTTGAATTTGTCAAGGGTATAATTGCCCGTGATAACGAAGGTGACTGCGGCGGTGATCGCCATAAGTCCCACCGTTAAGCCTATCGGTACTTTCTTCATAAAACCTTCCCATAAACTGCGCTTTACACAGAAAGCGGACACAGCATATATTGACACTGCGTCCGCAAATATTACATGCTTACATAATTAAGCGGATTTGTATGCTCTCCGTTAACTCTGACCTCAAAATGGCAGTGATTGCCGTAGGCGTAGCCTGTGCTTCCTATGTAGCCTATGGTCTGTCCCTGCTCAACGTGGTCGCCCACGCTGACGGAGCAGTCGGACATATGTGCATAGAGGGTGGCAAGCTTGCCGCCGTGGTCGATGACAACATGGATACCGTAGCCGTTGCCCGTATCAGATGCGGTGATGACCGTACCTGATGCAGCCGCAACGATCTTCTCACCCTCGCAGCCGGGCTTTGTTATGTCGATGCCCTTATGGAAATCGCTGGCTCCGCCCTCTTCGTTGACTGTGCGGTAGCCGTATCCGTCGGTCATGTTGAGTACGGTGGGGCACGGCCATATCATGCTCACGTCTGAGGACGTGGAGGAGGATGTGAAAACATCGGAGCCTTCATCATCGCTGTCTTCGTCAGTGTCGGAGCTCATTTCGGGGCCGTCATCCTGAAGAGGTGCGGGACCGTCATCTATGAGAGGTTCGGGCTCGGCAGCGGAGGTATCCCCGGTCGTCTCGGGACCGTCATCCTTGACAGGCTCGGGCTCGACAGTTTCGGCAGCCGTCTCTGCGGGCTTTTCTTCCTCTTCGGGCTCTTCGACGTGACGCATTGCCTCTATCTCTTCAGCCGCCTTGCGGATGCGCTCCTCTGCGGCAGCCTTTTCTTCATCAGCCTTGCGCTCTTCCTCTTCCCTGCGCCTGCGTTCCTCTTCTTCCTTCTGCCTGCGCTCTTCCTCTTCCTTGCGCTGCCTTTCTTCTTCGGCTTTGCGCTTGCGCTCTTCTTCCCTGCGGATCTTTTCCTCTTCCTGTCTGCGCTTTTCGTTCTCTTCCTGCTGCTGACGGATGAATACTACCAGCTCATCCTCGACCTCGGCTTCCTGCTGACGCATCTCGTCGGTCTTGGAGCGGCTCGCTTCCGCCTGCTGTTCGTAATACGCCTTCATTTCGGCGTGTTCGTTGTATGTCTCACGGAGGTCTGCAAGAACGTTCTCAGCTTCCGATCTCTTCTGCTCGAGGGAGGTCATGGTCTGTTCAAGTTCAGCCTTTTCCGCATTGAGTTCGTTTATCTTGACATTGAGATCGTCGATCATTTCCTTGTCGTGACGGGAAACTCTCTCCATCAGCTCGGTGCGCATGAGCACATCATAGAAATCGGTGGAGCCTACGATGATGGATGCGATGCTGTCGCTGCCGTCCATATACATGACACGGAGCCTCTCCTTGAATTCGACGATGCCCCTGTCTATCTCCTCGGTCTTTTCATCTATGAGCACCCTTGTGTCGGCGATGCGGGTGTCAAGGATGGAGATCTGGTCTTTGAGATTGAGGATCTCCTCCTCCTGCTTCTTCATCTTCTCATCGTAGAGAACGAGGTACTCGGCGCTTTCCTTTGCGCCCTGCTCATATTCCGCAAGCTGTCTCTCAAGCTCCCTGCGCTCGGAAGAAAGCTGCTGCTGTCTGGATTCAAGCTGTGCGATCTCATCCTGAAGATCTGCCCGCACCCCATTGCCGAAGCCTCCGGTAAATGAGAGCGCAATGACACCTGTTAAGGCGACTGCGATAGATCTTTTGAATTTTGATCTGCGTGTCCATCCGTTAATGTTCATTGGAAGATCCTTTCATGTTCTGTTAAACTTTGACATACTTTCTGGTGGAGAACACCGTGCCGATGGAGCTTATCACCGCACCTACGGCTACATAGCCCGCAAGGGTGTACAGTGCAAGCCTGGAGAAGGGGATAAAGCCCGACACGCCCATCGCTGCAAACAGCGTGGTCTCCGAAGAAAGGATGGATATGAGGCTGTCATATCCGAGCCATGTCAGCACATATGCCGCCGCACCTGCGAGTATGCCCATCACGAGGCCTTCGATGAAGAAGGGTATCTTGATGAACGTCTTGGTGGCGCCGACAAAGCGCATGATCGTTATCTCTCTCTTGCGCATATCTACGCTGGCTCTTGTGGTATTGGATATGATGACAAAGCTGACTACGATCAGGGCGGCAAGGATGACTGCCGAAACTATGGTGATGACGGAGTTGAGCCCTGTCAGCACGTTGACGAAATCATAGGGAGCCTTGACCTTTTCTATATTCTCATAGCCGTTTATCGCCATGAGGGTGGCTGACATATTGTCGATATCGGCGATCCTGATGCGGTAGGCATCGGGAAGGGGGCTTTCGTCTCCGAGGTAGCTGAATATCTCCTCCGCATCGGTCATGTTCTTCTTGATGTCGGCAAAAGCCTGCTCCTTCGAGTAGAAGTTGACCTCGGAGACATTGGCGGTGCCTCTGAGCTTGTCGCCGAGCACGACGATGTCTTCATTTGACGTATTGTCCTTGATGTATATTATTACCTCGTTCTTATCTTCCACGCTGCTGAGTATCATGTTCACGTTAGCGGAAAACAGCACGGTAAATCCGATAAGAAGCAGAGAAACGGTAAGTATGCAGAATGACGCTACCGACATTATGCGGTTGTGCCATATGTTTCGCACACCTTGCCTGAACAGATAGCCTACGCTGCTGAGTCTCATATTATAAATTGAAGTCCCTTCGGTATGTTATGCGGCATTCTCCTCACAGCCTGCGCTGCTGTGCTAAAGCGGGCACAGTCCGGCTGTACCGCCTGCGGCACGGGATGACGCAGGCGGGAGAAATGACCTGCTGTCAGATATGGATGTCGTGGGTGATGACACCCGAGCGGAGATTTACGAGCCTGCCGCCGAACCGCTGGATAAGCTCATGCTCATGGCTTATGACCATGACGGTGGTGCCCTTGTCGTTTATCTCCTTGAGAAGTTTGAGTGTCTCTATCTTCGCACGCTGGTCAAGAGAGGCTGTGGGCTCGTCTGCGATGATGAGCTGAGGATTGGTGACGAGAGCCCTTGCGATGGCTACTCGCTGCTGTTCGCCTCCCGAAAGCTCGGAGGGATACTGCTTGACCTTCGACTGGAGCCCCATCAGGCCTATGACCTGGGGGACACGCTTCTTTATGTAGCGTGTGGAGGCATCTATGCTGCGAAGGACGAACGCCACGTTGTCAAAGACGTTCATGGAGTCGATCAGCTTGAAATCCTGGAAAATGAAGCCTATGGTGCGGCGGAGTTCGGGTATCCCTCTCTGGTTTATGGTGGTAAGGTCGTGACCGTTCACCTTTACCACGGTGTCAACGCCGTCTATCTTGTCGGCCTTGACATCGCCTATAAGGAGCTTTATGAGGGTACTTTTGCCTGCACCGTTATCTCCCGAGATAAATGTAAACTCTCCGTCATTGACCTTGAGCGATATGTCATTGAGTGCGTGCTTTTCACCGTAGGAAACGGTGACGTGACTGAGTTCTACCAAAATGCCACCTCAGAGGATCAGAATTTAGTGGGGTTGGAAGAGAGGTACTTCCTTACCATGAGGGCTATCTTGAATACGATAGCGTGGTCGAATTCACGAAGATCGAGGCCTGTCAGCTTCTTGATCTTTTCAAGACGGTAGACAAGCGTATTTCTGTGTACGAAGAGCTTTCTGGAAGTCTCCGACACGTTCAGGGAGTTCTCGAAGAACTTCTGGATGGTGAAAAGTGTCTCGTGATCGAGGGAGTCGATGGAATTCTTCTTGAACACCTCCTGGAGGAACGTCTCGCAGAGGGTGGTGGGAAGATGATAGATGAGCCTTGCGATGCCGAGGTTATCGTAGGAAACGATGGTCTTCTCGGTATCGAATACCTTGCCTACCTCAAGGGCAGTCTGAGCCTCCTTGAAGGAGCGGGCAAGCTCCTTGACGCCTGTAACGGGAGTACCTATGCCCACGCTGACACGGGTATAGAATTCGCCGGAAAGGGTATCGGAGATGGATCTTGCAAGCTTCTCGAGATCCTTGGGATCCATATTGGGGCGCACTTCCTTGACAAGGACGATGTCCGTCTCGGTGATGTTGAAGACGAAATCCTTGGTCTTGTCGGGGAAGAGGTTCTGCACTACGTCGTAGGCGGATACGTCATTGGAGGAGAGAATGCGGACGAGAAGGACTACTCTTGTGACCTCCGCATTGAAATGGAGCTCCCTTGCCTTGACGATGATGTCCCCGGGGAGAACGTTATCAAGGACAACATTCTTGATGAAGTTGTTCCTGTCGTATTTCTCATCATAATACTGCTTGACGCTGGAAAGGGCTATGGACATGATGCCCGCATACTTGGATGCAGTCTCGTCAACACCCTCCACGAATACGGCATAATCGGGCTTGATGTGGGATCCGAATGGCTTGTAGGTGTAGCCGTCACGAACAAATACATCATGAGAGTCACTCATATCCATGGTGACATACTCGTTGGCCGTGCCTATCCTGGAAAGCTCGCTGCAGGCGATGATAGTGCCGCTTGAGTCAACAACGCCCACTATGCAGTCCATAGTGTCCCTCATCTGGTGGATAAGCCCCTGAAATAATCTGTTGGACATTCAAGTCATCCTTTCATATTTCCATTTATACATATTTCTCATATTAACCAAAATAGATAATCATATTATAGCATATTTTACAAACGAATATGTTAATAAATTGTGAATATTGGCGAAAATGAAGAAAAAAATTTGTACATTCGGGCTGTAATTGACTTAAAGCACAAAAATAAAAGCGGCAGGACTCGGCCTGCCGCTCATGGTATCTAAGTTATCTGGATTCCTCTGCGAAACCGCTCTCGACCAGATCGTTAAGACCGTTGACAGCATCCTGCTCATCGGGGCCGTCAGCTATTATCCTGATGGATGTACCGCCTACGATACCGAGGGAAAGTATACCGAGAAGGCTCTTGGCATTGACTCTTCTCTCTTCCTTTTCGATCCAGATAGAGGACTTGAACTCGTTAGCCTTCTGAATGAAGAAAGTAGCGGGGCGAGCGTGCAGGCCGACCTGATTCTGGACCATTACATCTTTAACATACATTGATCTTCTCTCCTAACATTTCAGACAGTGTTGTAGAAAAGGGCAGCGGATAGGTCTGTAGCTCCGCAGCAAATTCAGCGTCACGCACGGACGCCTTTACCCTTGCTACTTATGATTATAATCCTTTGCGGGGAATTAGTCAAGACAAAAAATAAAAAGTTTTATTTTTGAAATGATTTTCTGCTATTTGAATTAAAAAGAAGAATTTCTGTATTTTAATTTAGTGAAATTTACCGATTTTGACTATGATGTACAAAAATACACATGGCATTATATGCAAATTAACGTAATTTTCTTTACTATTTTAATTATATAATGAAATAAATTGTTAATATATGTATTTTTTTACCATTTTTTGCGGTCTGCCGCCGATGTCAAAAATGCGGCAGAGAACAATAAGAAAGAAATTGTCTTGCATTTTTCCGTGTAACATGGTATAATCAAGAAAGCGATTGTCCCCGCCTCCAAAGCGGGGGGATCTACTGATATCAAACAGGGGGTAAGTGTCCTCTGCCTGATATAGGCAAGCCTGTGCTTGCCGCATTCCCGAAAGCAGAGCTTTGAATGTATAGCGGTGATAAAATGGTACTTACGATGAAGAACATTTCAAGGATATATAACGGTGCATATGTGCTCGACAACGTATCGCTGACTGTGGAGAACACCGACAGGATAGGCGTGGTGGGCGTGAACGGATGCGGAAAATCCACGCTGCTGCGCATAATTGCCGGAAAGGAAGAGTACGAGACTCAGCCCGAGCCCGATGTGCCGCAGCTCTCCGTGAGGCGTGATGCGAGGATAGGATTTCTTGAACAGGACACGGGGCTTGACAGGTCATCCACGGTATATGAAGAGATGAAGAGCGTGTTCGGCGATCTTTACCGCATATGGGACGAGATGAAGGCACTTGAACACAGGATAGCCGATGAAGGCGATGAAAGGGCGCAGGAGGAATACGCACGCAAGACTGCCGAGTTTGAATCGAAGGACGGCTATCTTATCGACGTGAATATCCGCAAGGTGCTGACAGGCATGGGATTTGGCGCGGATACATATGACAGGGTGATCTCCACCCTCAGCGGAGGGGAGAAGACCCGTCTTGCACTGGCTCGTCTTCTGCTGGAGGCTCCCGACCTGCTCATGCTCGATGAGCCGACAAACCACCTCGATCAGGATACCATAATATGGCTGGAGGGGTATCTGAGCGAATACAAGGGCGCACTGCTCATCGTGTCGCATGACAGATACTTCCTCGACAAGCTCTGTACTTCCATATGTGATATTGAACAAAAGCATCTGCGCAGGTGGAAGGGCAACTACACGACTTACCTCAAACTCCGTGAGGAGGACGATGAGCGCAGGATGAAGCTGTGGGAGTCCCAGCAGGAGGAGATAGCAAAGCTCAGGGACTTCGTTGACAGGAACATCGTCAGGGCATCCACCTCAAATATGGCGAAGTCCAGACAGAAGAAGCTGGACAGCATGGAGCCGGTGGAAAAGCCCGTACTGCATCACAAGACGGCGGATATAAGGTTTGAATATGATATCGAGCCTCCCGAAGAGGTGCTCATAGTGAAGGATGCGGCTCTGTGCGCAGGGGATAAGACCCTTGCTCGGGACGTGAGCTTTACCGTCCGCAGGGGGGATCGTATAGGGATAACGGGTCCTAACGGTGCGGGCAAGTCTACGCTTATCAAAATGATACAGGGGATATATCCCTGCGGCGACGGAAAGCTGTTCTGGAACAAGAACGTCAAGATATCATACTTCGATCAGGAGAATACACAGCTCCACCCCGATCTGACCCTCATAGATGAGATACATACACGGTACCGTGGGATGACGGATGAGAAGATACGCAAGCTGCTGGGGTCGGTGCGTCTGACGGGAGAGAACGTATTCAAGCGTGTGGACGTGGTGAGCGGCGGTGAGCGTGCCAAGCTGTGCTTTGCGCTGATGATGCTCGAGCGGGGGAATGTGCTGATACTTGACGAGCCGACGAACCATCTTGACATAGATACCCGTGAGATACTTGAAGAAGCGCTTGCGGACAGCACTGCCACCATCATTTTCGTATCCCATGACAGATACCTGCTCAACCGCCTGTCTACAAGGATCATTGAAGTAAACGGCGGCGTGTCCGTGTTTGACATGGGGTATGATGAGTATGTGTCACGCAAGGTGATGCCCGAAAAGCAGGAAAAGCAGGAGAGGGCGAAGGCTGAAAAGCCCGTTCACAGGTCAAAGCAGCAGCGTTCGGAGGATGCTCGGAAGAAGGCAAGGATAAAGGAGATCGAGGAGCAGATACACGTGCTTGACACCGAACTTGCACGGCTTCAGGAGGAGATGGCGGATCCGGATGTGGCGGCTGATTATCTTCTGCTGAATGAGAAATGTACGGAATATGAGGATAAGAAACGGCTTTCCTCGGAGCTTGCGGACGAGTGGCTGATGCTGCTCGATGAGGTGTGATATGCGGATAGACGGCTTTATATTCGACCTTGACGGCACACTTATCGACAGCGTGGACATATGGGCTGAGTGCGACAGGATATTTCTGGAGCGGTATGGCAGGGAGTATACTCCGGAGATCTCGGAGAAGCTCAAAAAGACCACTCTTTCCATGTCGGCGGCAGTTTTGAAGAAGGAATACGATCTGTCCCCGTCCGAGGAAGAGATATCCGCCGAGATAACGGACATCGTGCGTGACAGATATGCCCACGGCATAGGGCTCACCGACGGTGCGGAAGAGGTGCTCAGGCAGCTCCATGATGCGAAAGTCCCTGTTTCCATAGCTACGGCAAACTCACGGGAGCTGACTCTCTCCGTGCTCAAAGCCAACAATATCCTGCGTTATATAGATCATGTGGTGACGACGGACGACACCTGCTCGACGAAATACGATCCGAAGATATTCCGCAGATGTTCCGAGCTTATGGGGACGGCATCGGAGAATACGGCGGTGGTGGAGGATTCTCCCCATTCGGCACTGACTGCGATGGAGGACGGATTTTACACCATAGGGACGGACAGCCTCCATTACGGGGATTTTGAGAAGATGCCCGACTGCTCCGATGTTCAGGTAAGGCATCTGGGGGAACTGTCCGAAATGATGACTGTGAAGAATGGGTACGCCACTATCGGCGATGCGTAAAGGGGGAGACTATGGCTCAGTACGGATATAAGCTGTCCGGATTTGCACGGAGCGAAAAATTCTTCGAGGCGGAGCATTATCTTGACAGGCGGCTGAAGGGATTTACAAAGGAGAATGCTTCCTTTGCCGAGGACGGGTCGAGGACGCAGACATGGAAGATGACCTCCGATGAGGGGGAGAAGACCGTCACTCTGGTGAAGAACATCACCGAATCGGGGGTGATAGTCTTTTCGGATGTGGAGCTGAAGGAACTCAAGCACAGCGGACTTCTGTGCTTCCTGCGGGATGTGCTCTGGCAGGCAGCCTTTGCCGCCCTGTACTGGATAGGCTTCATGTGGTTCCAGCGCACTCCTGCATACGGCTTCATGATGGCAAATGTGGGAGTATGGGGCGCAGTGCTCGGCATCGGCGTGCTGTATGCCGTCATCATAGCCCTTACATACAGACCCGTATCCGTCAGGCGCATCCCGTCAAGGACACGCTTCATACAGGCAGGCGGCGTATTCACCGTGGCGATGATACTGTATAAGCTGTGGTCATGGACGTTCAAGGGGGGCGGACTTGACATCAGGGGCTTCGGCATGAGCCTTCTGTACTCACAGCTGGCACCGCTTCTGTGCGGCTGGCTGATAGTATTTATTATTCATAAGACGATCGACAGGATGAGCAGAAAATGAAAAAGGTACTTCTCGGTATGAGCGGTGGCGTGGACAGCTCTGTTTCCGCTGTCCTGCTCATGGAACAGGGATATGAGGTAATAGGCTGTTCGCTTCAGCTTTATGACGCAGATGCGTGCAGTATCAGGGAAGGCGGCTGCTGTACCCCGAAGGACATATGTGACGCCAAGTCCATGTGTGCCTCTCTGGGGATAAAGCATATCACCCTGAGTTACCAGGATATGTTCAGGAAATATATAATCACGCCCTTCGTGAACACTTATCTGGAGGGGCGGACTCCCAATCCCTGCATCGAATGTAATTATCAGATGAAGTTCGGCGTGATGCTGGATACGGCGGAGGAAATGGGATACGACTATGCGGCGACGGGGCATTATGCGGATATCCGCTTCAATGATGCCACGGGAAGATACGAACTGTGCAAAGCAAAGGACAGGGCAAAGGATCAGACCTATGTCCTGTACAGGCTGACACAGCATCAGCTTGCACACACCCTCTTTCCCCTTGCAGGGTATACCAAGCCAGAGATAAGGGAGATAGCCGCAAAGCATGACCTTATCAGCTCCAAAAAGCCCGACAGTCAGGATATATGCTTTGTCCCCGACGGGGATTATGCCGGATACATAAGGCGATACAGCGGCAATGAGGAAAAGGGCGGTGTATTTGCCGACAAGGAGGGAAATATCCTCGGCACTCACGGCGGCGTGTCCCGATTTACCGTGGGACAGCGCAAGGGGCTCGGCATCGCCCTGGGCAAGCCTGTGTTCGTCGTATCGAAGGATGCGAAGACAGGAGTGGTCACACTGGGAGATGAGCGTGACCTTTACAGACGGGAGATAGACCTTGAAGATGTGAACCTTGTTTCCCTTGCCGCAGACGGTGAATACCGCCTGAATGCGAAGATACGCTACTCGGCTAAGGAACAGCCCTGCACGGCTCTGATAAAGGGGGATAAGGCGCATATCATCTTCGATGACGAAGCGAGAGCCCCCGCTCCCGGACAGGCCTGCGTCCTGTACGACGGCGATGCGGTGGCAGCAGGCGGCGTGATAACCGCAGACTCTGTTTAAGACGGGGTGCCCTGAAAGATAAAGCGAAATGGCTGCGAAATTCGCAGCCATTTGTTTACTTTATGATGCTCAGCAGTACGCCTGCAGCGACTGCGGAGCCGATAACACCTGCAACGTTTGGTCCCATGGCGTGCATGAGAAGGAAGTTGGTAGGATCTTCTTCAGCACCCACACGCTGAGACTGACGGGCTGCCATGGGAACGGCGGAAACTCCCGCAGAACCGATGAGGGGATTTACCTTGCCGCCCGTGACTTTGCACATGATCTTGCCGAACAGCACACCTGCCGCCGTGCCTATCATGAAGGCGAGGACACCGAGGATGATGACCTTGACGAAGGCGAAGGATATCACCTTGTCTGCCACGGTGGTGGCACCTACGGAGATGCCGAGGAATATGGTGATTATGTTCATCAGCTCATTCTGTGCGGTCTTTGTCAGTCGGTCAACACATCCGCATTCACGGAAGAGGTTGCCGAGCATGAGCATACCTACGAGAGGTGCGGCAGAGGGAACGAGCAGAGCGATTATGACTGTGACCGCAATGGGGAATATTATCTTCTCCGTGCGGGAAACGGTGCGAAGCTGCTCCATGCGGATAAGGCGTTCCTTCTTGGTGGTGAGCGCCCTCATTATGGGGGGCTGGATAAGGGGCACGAGCGCCATGTAGGTGTATGCCGCAAGTGCTATGGTGCCGACTTCCACGTCATATTTGCCGCCCGACAGGAGACGGGAGGAAACGAATATGGATGTGGGGCCGTCCGCTCCGCCTATGATGGCGATGGAACCTGCTTCGGCAGGAGTAAATCCGAGTGCGGCAGCTCCGAGGAAGGTGATGAATATGCCTGCCTGTGCAGCTGCACCCAGGAGAAATGACTTGGGGTTTGCGATAAGGGGGGCAAAGTCTGTCATACATCCTATGCCAAGGAAGATGAGTGCGGGATAGATCTGGAGCTTTACGCCTATGTACAGCAGATCGAGCAGGCCGCCGTCATGCAGCACACGTCCGAAATCTATCTGCTGTCCGCCGTCGATATTCCACAGCTCCGGATGATACATCTCGGTAGCGGGAAGGTTGGTCAGCAGCATACCGAATGCTATGGGGAGCAGCAGGAGCGGCTCATATCCCTTCTTTATGGCAAGGAACATGAAGAGGAACGAAATGAGTATCATGACGAAGTTCTGCCATGACATCTGAGCCAGACCGGAGGACTGGACAAGTGAATCGATAGTATCTATAAATATCTGAAACATTCCTGACCTCCTACATTACGCTCTCTCGTGCGGCAGCGCTTGCCCATGCGCTTGTCCTGCCCTGACGCTTGGGACGGATGGACTTTATCTTCAGTCCTGTGCCCGTTTCGGCGGATATGGCAGCTATCGCAGCGGCAATGACCGCAATGACTTCGTTATCGTCTTCTTCGGGGAGCGTGCGTGTAACAGGAGGCTGAGGCACGATAGGAACAGAGGGTGCCGGTACGGTTTCGTCTGCGCCTTTCTTCTGACGGGAGCTTTGGATCGCAGGTATGACCTTGGTGAAGACCTTACCCATTACCCATACCGCAATGATCAGCAGGATAAGTGCCACAAAAACTATTACAAGTCCCGATATGACAACGGCACCTGCATAGTCCCATTCCATTTTCATATAAACATCCTTCCTTAAAGTCAAACTTGCACACTTTACGATTATAACATATTTTTATCCGATATTCAAGAGTATTTTGTAAATTAGCAAAAATATTTTTTTTTTTCAAAAAGCCCTTGACAATTCGTCGGCTGTATGGTATAATAAATGAGTTGTTTGATGCTGATACCGCATCGGATACATGGAGAAGTCGCCTAGCCCGGTTTATGGCGCACGACTGGAACTCGTGTATGCGTTAATAGCGCATCGAGGGTTCGAATCCCTCCTTCTCCGCCACTGATACCGTCATCCGAGGGATGACGGTATTTTTTTCTCAGCGATATGACCATAAATGCCGAGCCCAAGTTGTAGTACGAGTAAATAGTTTTTTTGTTGACTGGTCGGCAATGTCATGATGATCGCTGCTGATATCGGTATCTGTGATGAAATACCGGAAATCAAGGTGGTCCTGTTTTTCAAGCATAGATCAGCACAATGCCCCGAAGCATTTCAAGATGCTTCGGGGCATTTATCCTGTATGGGCATCGCCCTTGTGGGGGATGCTCATTTTAGTTTTTAAGGATGTCCTTTATCTTGTCGAAGAAGTTCTTGCGGTTGCGGTAGTTGCTCTCGCCGAGGGATTCCTCGAACTTGCGCAGGAGATCCTTCTGGTTCTTGTTAAGTCCCTTGGGCACTTCGACTACCACCTTGACGTACTGGTCGCCCCGTTCGTTTCGGTTGAGTTTCTTTACGCCCTTGCCCCTGAGACGGAAGATAGCGCCCGACTGCGTGCCCTCCGGTATGTTGTACTGCACCTTGCCGTCTATGCAGGGGACTGTGAGCTCATCGCCCAGGACTGCCTGCATATATGTGATGGGAATCTCGGTGTTGATATCGTAGCCGTCACGCTCAAAGACAGGATCGGGACGCACGGAGATGTTGACGTGCAGATCGCCTGCATTGCCGCCGTTCATGCCGCTGTTGCCCTGTCCTCTTACCTGGAGGGTCTGACCGTTGTCTATGCCCGCAGGGATATTGATGGTAACGGTGCGTGCTACGGTGACACGTCCCGAACCACGGCACTTGCCGCAGGGATCGTCTACTGTCTTGCCCTTGCCGCCGCATCGTGTACACGGACGTGAAGACGACATCATGCCGAGGATGGTGCGCTGTGCGGTCTGTACCATGCCCGAACCGTTACATTCGGGGCATGTGGATATCCTGGAGCCCGGCTTTGCGCCGCTGCCGTGACAATCGGGACACTCCTCGGAGCGGTTGATGCGCACGTCAACGGACTTGCCGTTGCAGGCATCCATGAAATCAATGGTGAGGTTGGTCTGGATATCCTGTCCCCGTCTGGGCGCATTGGGGTTCGCCCTTGCGCTGCGGAAAGAAGAACCGCCGAAGAGATCGCCGAATATATTGCCGATGTCTCCGAAATCCCCGAAGTCGGAAAATCCGCTGTAACCTCCGCCGTAGGACGGATCAATACCCGCATGCCCGAACTGATCGTACTTGGCTTTCTTGTCGGGATCACTGAGGATCTCGTATGCTTCGTTGACCTCCTTCATCTTTTCCTCGCACTCTTTGTCATCGGGATGCAGGTCAGGATGGTATTTCTTCACGCAGGCACGGTATGCCTTCTTGATCTCGTCTTCGGAAGCTCCTTTCTGAATGCCAAGAACTTCATAAAAATCACGCTTTTCAGACATGTGTGATCCTTCCTTTTTGCAGATGACTGTACCAGCCGAATGGCCGGTACAGCCTGTATCATTACTTTACGTCGGTGTAGTCAGCATCCACGAAGCCGCTGTCATTGCCGTTCGCACCGTCATCTGCGGGTGCTGCGTCCTGACCGGGCTGTGCGTTTGCGCCTGCTGCCTGGTATACCTTGCTTGAAAGCTCGTAGATAAGCTGCTGGAGCTCATCGGTCTTAGCCTTCATGTCTGCGGTATTGCCCGACTCGATAGCCTTCTTCAGGTCATCGATCTTATTCTGGATGGGAGCCTTCTCGGACTCGCTCACCTTGTCGCCGAAGTCCTTGAGAGCCTTCTCGGACTGGAATACGAGGGACTCAGCCTGATTCTTGATATCGACCTCTTCCTTGCGCTTCTTGTCCTCTTCAGCGTATCTTTCAGCCTCTGCAACTGCCTTGTCGATATCGTCCTTGGACATATTGGTGGAGGACTGGATGGTTATGTTCTGCTCCTTGCCGGTGCCGAGATCCTTAGCGGATACATGAACGATACCGTTGGAGTCGATGTCGAAGGTAACTTCGATCTGAGGTACGCCTCTGGGAGCGGGTGCGATGCCGTCGAGACGGAACATACCCAGCTGCTTGTTATCCTTGGCGAATTCTCTCTCACCCTGGAGAACGTTGATGTCAACGGCTGTCTGGTTGTCGGCATAGGTGGAGAATACCTGGCTGTGCTTGATGGGGATAGCCTTGTTCCTCTCGATCATCTTGGTGCATACACCGCCTGCTGTCTCGATGCCCAGTGACAGAGGAGTTACATCACGGAGCACCATGCCTGTAACATCACCTGTGAACACACCGCCCTGGAGAGCTGCACCGAGAGCTACGCACTCATCGGGGTTGATGCCCTTGAAGGGTTCCTTGCCCATGAACTTCTTGATAGCTTCCTGTACGGCAGGTATTCTGGAGGAACCGCCGACCATGAGCACCTTGTTGATGTCGTTGGGGGTAAGGTCTGCATCGGAGAGTGCCTGACGAACGGGACCCATAGTGGACTCAACGAGGTCTGCGGTCATCTCATCGAACTTAGCCTTGGTAAGTGTGAGTTCGAGATGCTTGGGGCCTGTTGCATCTGCGGTGATGAAGGGAAGGTTGATGGTGGATGTGGGAGTGGATGAAAGCTCGATCTTGGACTTCTCGGCAGCTTCCTTGAGTCTCTGGAGGGCCATCTTGTCGTTGGAGAGGTCAACTCCGTCGGATGCCTTGAAGGAGGAGATCATCCAGTCTATGATCCTCTGGTCGAAGTCATCGCCGCCCAGGTGGTTGTTTCCGGCGGTAGCCTTGACTTCCTGTACGCCGTCACCCATCTCGATTATGGATACATCGAATGTACCGCCGCCCAGGTCATATACCATAACGGTCTGATCCTGTTCCTTGTCTATGCCGTAGGAAAGAGCTGCTGCGGTAGGCTCATTGATTATACGCTTGACGTTGAGGCCTGCGATCTGACCTGCATCCTTTGTAGCCTGACGCTGTGCATCGGTAAAGTAAGCGGGAACTGTGATGACAGCCTCGGTAACGGTCTCGCCCAGGTAGCTCTCGGCATCGCCCTTGAGCTTCTGGAGGATCATTGCGGAGATCTCCTGAGGAGTGTACTTCTTGCCGTCGATGTCTACCTTGTAATCGGAGCCCATGTGACGCTTGATGGAGGAAACGGTCTTTTCTGCGTTGGTAACTGCCTGACGCTTAGCGACCTGACCTACCAGTCTCT
>JAFUHM010000057.1 GCA_017468865.1 Oscillospiraceae bacterium
CCGGCTAATAAGGCTTTATCCAAGCTTTGTGGTTGTTAGCATTCTACAATTTTTTTCATCTTTTTTTGTTTGTTGTGACCTTTTTCTAATTATCTGCCTACTTTTACTTGACACATACGTGCGGCAGGTACCTCTTGATTTTTTCTTTGTTTTGTGCTATACTTTTCATAAAGTGATCGTTTCCTTTCTGTTAGGTATTGTGTGGTAACTCTATTTTAACAGATTTCGATCACTTTTTCTATTGTTTTTTGAGGTTTGGTCTCACATCTATTGTAACACTACAGCCGCAGCTGAAATTCGGCAGTTACTACTTGACAAGATCGAATTAATATGCTATAATAAAGTGTTGTATTATATTTTTAGGAGTGCGATATTATGAAATGGACAGGACTTAACGATCTGCGTGAGATGTACCTCAGCTTCTTTGAGTCAAAGGATCATCTGAGAATGGCGAGCGCCAATCTCATACCGCAGGGCGATAACAGTCTTTTGCTGATAAACAGCGGCATGGCTCCGCTCAAGAAATTCTTCCTCGGGACACAGACTCCTCCCCGCAAGCGTGTCACCACTTGTCAGAAATGCATTCGCACACCCGATATCGAGCGAGTGGGCAAGACCGCACGTCACGGCACCTATTTTGAGATGCTCGGCAACTTCTCCTTCGGCGACTATTTCAAGAGGGAAGCTATCCCATGGGCATGGGAGTTCCTTACAAAGGTGCTGGAGATACCCGAAGACAGGCTCTGGATCACCGTTTTTGAGAGCGATGATGAGGCTGAACAGATCTGGGCAGATGAGATCGGCGTTCCCCGTGACAGGATCATCAGGCTCGGCAAGGCGGACAATTTCTGGGAGCACGGATCGGGTCCCTGCGGTCCCTGCTCTGAGATACACTTTGACAGAGGCGATGCCTACGGCCCTCTCGAAAGCTTTGAACAGGCGAGCGAGAATGACCGCATAATCGAGATCTGGAACCTGGTGTTCTCTCAGTTTGACTCCGACGGCAACGGCCACTATGAGGAGATGGCTTCAAAGAACATAGACACGGGCATGGGGCTTGAACGTCTGGCTGTGGCTATGCAGGGCGTTGACAACCTCTTTGAAGTGGATACCGTTCAGAACATAATGAAGCACATCAGCCGCATCGCAGGCGTTACCTACAAGGAAGACGAGAAGAAGGACGTTTCCCTGCGTGTCATCACCGACCATATACGCTCCACCACGTTCATGGTAGGCGACGGCGTGACCTGCTCGAACACGGGCAGAGGATATGTGCTCCGCAGACTTCTCCGCCGTGCGGCAAGACACGGAAGGCTCTTGGGCATCAAGCGTCCCTTCCTCTTTGAAGTTGCCGATACCGTTATCGACGAGAACAAGACAGCTTATCCCGAGCTTGAGGAAAAGCGTGAATATATCAAGAAGGTCATCCGCACCGAGGAGGAGGCTTTCGCCAAGACCGTTGACGGCGGAATGGATATGCTTGAAAGGCTCCTTGCAGGCATTCCCGCAGGAGGCACCCTTGACGGCGAAGATGTGTTCAAGCTCTCCGATACCTACGGCTTCCCCATCGACCTCACCCGTGAGATAGCCGAGGAGAGAGGCATTTCCATTGATGAGGAAGGCTTCAAGACGGCTCTTGCCGAGGCTCGCCGCCGCTCCCGTGAGGACAGGCTGGCAAAGGGCGGCTCATCCTGGGATGAGAGCGTGCTCTCCGCACTTAATACAGGCAAGACCGAGTTTACCGGCTATACAGAAACAGAGAGCAAGGCACAGGTCATCGCCATTTACCGTGAGGGACAGGAGACTGACAGCATAACCGAGGGCGATGAGGCTGTCATTATACTTGACAGGACTCCCTTCTATGCGGAGAGCGGCGGACAGGTAGGCGACACCGGCTTTATCTCCATAGGTGAATCCTCCTTTGCTGTCACCGACACCCAGAAGAATGCCAACGGCGTATATATGCACTTCGGCACTGCTGCCGAGGGCGGCATCTCCAAGGGAGACGAAGTCCATGCAGCTGTGGATGCTGTGAGACGTGAGGCTATAAAGAAGAACCATACGTCCGTCCATCTGCTTCAGGCGGCGCTCCGCAAGGTGCTCGGCGATCATGTTCATCAGGCAGGTTCCTATGTGGACGATAAGAAGGGACGCTTCGACTTCTTCCACTTTGAGGCTGTAAAGCCCGAGGAACTGGCTGAGGTAGAGGCGATAGTCAACAAGAATATCCTTGACAACATTCCTGTCATCACCCGTGAAATGCCCATCGAAGAGGCTAAGAAGCTGGGCGCTATGGCTCTGTTCGGTGAAAAGTACGGCGATATCGTAAGAGTAGTTTCCGCAGGGGATGTGTCCGTTGAATTCTGCGGCGGTACTCACGCCGACAGCACCCTCCGCCTCGGTCTGTACAAGATCACATCCGAGAGTTCCGTTGCGGCAGGCATAAGAAGGATCGAGTCTATCACCTGCGGCGGCGTAATGGATCTGCTCAATCACTACGAAAAGCTCCTCAATGAGTCTGCTGCTGCCCTCAAGGCTTCCTCCGTCGAGGATGTGCCTTCAAGATGCGCTGCGAATGTACAGCAGATCAAGGAACTTATGAAGGAAAAGTCCGATCTTGAGACGGAGCTTGCCTCCTCCAAGACAGGCGACATAATGAGCGGTGCGGTCACGGTGAACGGCATACGCATCGCAACTGTCGCACTCAAGGACGTACCCAAGGCGGCTCTTCGCACTATGGGCGATGACGCCAAGGACAAGTATCCCGATTCCGTGGTGCTCTTCACAGATGAGGACAACGGCTCCTGCGCACTCCTTGTGGTATGCGGCAAAGACGCTGTGGCAAAGGGCGCAGATGCAGGAAAGATCATCCGTGAGGTCGCTGCGGTTACAGGCGGCAAGGGCGGCGGACGTGCCGACAGCGCAATGGGCGGCGCAGGAAATGCCGCACCTGTCGATGACGCAGTAAAGGCATTTACAGACATCGCAGGGAAGATGATCGGCTGAGGACAGGACATTTCCTGCCCATATCAGGAGGAGCGTGACAAGTATGCGCATCATGATATGTGAAGACGAAAAGCATCTTGCCGATGCACTCGTGCAGCTCTTTGCACGGGAGCGCATCACAGCCGATGTGTTTTATAACGGGAACGATGGGCTTGACAATGCCATGTCCGACATATATGACGTGGTGGTGCTCGACATAATGCTTCCCGGCATTGACGGCATCTCAATCCTGAACAGTATGCGGCGGGAGGGAGTGACCACACCTGTCCTTCTTCTCACCGCCCGTGATGCCCTGTCCGATAAGGTCAGGGGACTTGACAGCGGTGCTGATGACTACCTGACAAAGCCCTTTCAGACGGATGAACTGCTGGCGAGGGTCAGGGCGCTCTCCCGACGCTCCTCATCGTCCCTCATACCGTCGGATGAGCTTTCCTGCGGCGATATCGTACTTGATACCGCATCCTATGAACTCAGGTGCGGTGCCAATTCCATCAAGCTCGGCCGCAAGGAATATGATGTGATGGATCTGCTCATGCGAAACTGCGGTGCGGCAGTCTCGAAGGACATGATGATAACACGCATATGGGGCTATGACAGCGAGGCAGAGGACAATAACGTGGAAGTTTACGTTTCCTTCCTGCGCAAGAAGCTGGCTTTTCTGGGGTCGGGTGTAAGTATCCGCACATTACGAGGTATCGGCTATACGATAGACAAGACATGATAAAACGGCTCAAAAAGCGGTTCACCGCAGTTCTTTCGGGTTCCCTTTCGATCATAATGCTCATAATATGTGCGGTCATCTATGTGTCGATGTACCGTGCGCAGCGTGACACGATGGATATGACCGTGGATCATGCCATGAATTCGCCCTTTGAAATGCGGAACGAGGCGAATGAGGGCACGGCGGAGCCTGCCGTGACTGACTCTGCATCAGACACCGATGAACAACATGAGCCGCCCTCCATGAAGCCGTCACAGCGGCACGAGGGCGAGGACTTCAGCAGATCGGTTCGGGGAGACAGGGCGGGATACATTCCCTTTGACCGCTCAAACCGCATAAGTACGGGCTGGGTCAAGATCCGCCTTGACAAGGACGGCAATGTTAAAAGTGTCTACCTTTCACAAAGAAACAGTGATACGGAGGACTTCCCGTCAGATCTTGCCGAAGATGCTGCCCGGTACATCCTCTCATCGGGGAAGACGGACGGGAATATCATCGTAGGCGATGTGCATTACCACTATTCATACAGCGGTGAGCGCCGTGCGATAGTGCTTATCGACAGGCAGGACATGATACATACGCTGAGAAGGCTCCTGATCGTGCTTGCATCCATATATATATGTGCGGTAGGACTGTTCATATTCATATCCATGATGCTTGCAAGGTGGGTGGCAAGGCCTATCGAGGATGCGTGGAACCGTCAGACGGAATTTTTCTCGAATGCTTCGCATGAACTGAAAACACCCCTTGCTGTCATCACGGCAAACCTTGACGCTGCCGTATCACAGCCCGAAAAGACGGTAAGGGAACAGACAAGATGGTTCGACATCATCCGTGATGAGGCTGCGAAAATGTCGGGGCTTATCAGCGAGATGCTGTATCTTTCCCGTGAGGAATACAAGACCGAAACGGTCATGACTGAATTTGACCTGTCCTATGAGTCGGAGAAAGCCTGCCTTGCTGCGGAGGCTCTGTGCTTTGAAAACGGTAAGGAGCTTGTGACCGATATTTATTCGGGGATATGGGTCAGGGGCGAAAAGGAAAGTCTTGACCGTGTGGTGCATATCCTTATAGACAACGCAGTCAGACATTCTCCCGCAGGCTCGGAGATAAAGGTGGCATTGTCGGGCGGGAAAAAGTGCTGCTTCTCGGTAGAGAACGAGGGCGTCATAGAAGCGGATGACCTTGACAGGATATTTGACAGGTATTACAGGACCGACAGATCTCGCAGCAGGGATACGGGCGGATTTGGTCTGGGACTTGCCATAGCCAAAGCTGTCGCCGTAAAGCACGGCGGAGACATATCCGCATCATCAGGCGGCGGCAGGACAGTGTTTACCGTGCATCTGCCTACGGTGAAACACGATACAAAGAACAAGATCGGCACCGATCGGACATGATCGGACACATCGGAAAGGATACGATATGAGTAACGACTTTTACGCAGAATACCTTGTCGAGAAAAGGTCAGACGGCAAGGATACAGCAAAGAGAATACTTCTGCTTGTGGGTATGACGCTGCTCTGCGCACTTATCTTCCTGTTCACCGGGCCTATGGGACTGCTGCTGTCAGCACTGGTGGTCTACGGCGGATATTACCTGTTTACGGGTACGAGCACCGAGTATGAGTATATCATCACGAACGGATCGCTTGACATAGATAAGATCAGCGGAAGGCGCTCACGCAAGAGACTCATATCTACGGAAATATCATCCTTCACAGCCTTCGGAAAGCTCTCCGAGGCACCTGCCGCTCCGAACGGCGTGACCACCGTGATGGCATCGGACAATACGGGCGGCGAGGACTACTATGCCGATCTGAAGCATAAGACCGCAGGTGCAGTCCGTTTGATCTTCTCTCCGAATGAAAAGATCATAGAGGGTGTGGAGATGTTTCTCCCGAGACAGCTCCTCCTTGAAAGACGCCGCAAAAAATGAAATAAATTTAATTAAAAAATTCATTTTAACTCTTGACAAAGTCGGATATACATAGTATAATAATAAGCGGGACTTAGATTAGTCCCGCAGTTCTGTATATACACAATTTAATAAATGCAGGAAAATTTCTTTTCCCTTGCACAGGAGGACTTATGATAAGACTTGGCATTTTAGGCTACGGCAACCTTGGCCGCGGCGTGGAGAAGGCAGTCGCTGCCGCAGACGACATCACCCTTGCCGCAGTTTTCACACGCAGAGATCCGAAGTCATTAAAGATCGCATCGGATGCGCCCGTTTACAGTGCAGGCGAAATGGCTGCGCATAAAGATGATATCGACGTGCTCATCCTCTGCGGAGGCTCCGCAAACGATCTTCCCGAGCAGACCCCCGATGCAGTCAAGCTGTTCAACGTGGTAGACAGCTTTGACACCCATGCACGCATCCCCGAGCATTTCGCAAATGTTGACAGGAACGCAAAGGAGAGCGGCAAGGTCGGCATTATCTCCATCGGATGGGATCCCGGTCTGTTCTCCCTTATGAGACTTCTGTTCAACGCAGTCCTTCCCGACGGAAAGGATTACACCTTCTGGGGCAAGGGCGTATCCCAGGGACATTCCGATGCTGCCCGCCGTGTAGAGGGCGTTGCTGATGCACGTCAGTACACCGTACCTGTTGCAGCCGCAGTCGAAAGGGTGAGAAAAGGTGAAGACCCCGAGCTCACCACCCGTGAAAAGCACACCCGTGAATGCTACGTTGTTGCCAAGGAGGGCGCTGACAAGGACAAGATCGCTGAGACTATCAAGAATATGCCCAACTATTATGCTGAGTACGACACCACTGTTAACTTCATCACGGAAGAAGAGATGAAGAGGGATCATTCCGCACTTCCTCACGGCGGCTGTGTTATCCGCAGCGGACGTACAGGGGACAATCATCACACCATGGAATTCTCGCTGAAGCTGGACTCCAATCCCGAATTCACTTCATCTGTGCTTCTCTGCTATGCAAGGGCAGCATACCGCCTCAACTGTGAGGGCGCAAGCGGAGCGAAGACGATCTTTGACATACCTCCCGCTTACCTTATAAACATGAGCGGTGAAGAGATCCGTGCGCATCTGCTCTAATGAATGATAATACAGCCTCGGATCATCTGAGGCTGTATTTTTATCCCTGAATGAAAGAGTCATTGGTGATGAGGTAACAGTTGATCTCCACGGTATCACCCTTGAGGGGACGATGATGCTCTTCTTTGCCCTGAAAGATCCCGCCGCATTTCTGTATGACTCTGTTGGAGCCGGCGTTGTTTATCATGGCATCTATCCTTACCTTTTGATATCCTCTGTCAAGAAGGTAACGCACCACGCATCTGCAAGCCTCTGTCATGTAGCCTTTGTTCCAGTGCCTGCTCGAAAGATTGTAGCCTATGACGGGTGTCCCTTCGGGTCCGTCTATGTATCCGACCACATCTATACCGCCGATGAGTTCGCCTGTTTCCTTCAGCTCTATCGCAAAGTTGAGCCTTTCGGGCTTTTTGTATTCGGATACCCATTTTTCAAGCAGCTGTCGGGTGGTTTCCACACTGTCATGGGTACACCATGTAAGGAATTTTGTGACTTCCGGGTCTGATGCCCAGCCGTCAAACATAGCCTGTGCATCGGATACTCTGAAAGGTCTGAGCTTCAGCCTCCGTGTACCCAGTGTGACAAGCATATCTGCCTCCTACATATAGTCCTGATCATCGGATTTTTCAAATACTTCATATGTATCCCAGATCTTCTCCAGGTGCTCCAGATTCTTGGCGACGTACTGCTGCTTCTTCATGCCGACTGCGCTGATGAGGGCGTTTATCAGGCTCATGGGGGCTACGATGGAGTCTGCAAAGGATGCCATGTCGCTGTGTGCCAGCAGAAGATGATCCGCATACGGCGCAAGGGGAGAGGATTTGCTGTCGGTGATGGCGATGACCTTCGCACCGTTCTCGTGTGCATAGCGGAATGCCTTGACAGTCTGCTTTGAATAGCGGGGGAATGATACACCGATCATGATATCCCCTTCGCCGATATTCAGTATCTGTTCAAACATTTCCGAGGTGCTTGTGGTGTGAATGATCTTGCAGTTGTCGATCATGATATTGAAATAGAAGACTATGAACCTGGCAAGCACTGCCGCCGATCTTGCCCCTATCACATATATGCTCTTTGCCTGTGACAGCTCATCCACCGTGCGCTCAAATTCATCACGGTCGATCTCTTCAAGTGTCTTGCGTATCTGTTCTATGTCGAAGTTGAGCACCCGTGAGACTACATCTTCACCCGAAAGGTGATCGTTCATCACGTCCATTCGCTGTACGGCGGTGAGACGGTTGCTTGTGGATTCCTTCAGAGCTCGCTGCATCTCAGGATAGCCGTTGAATCCCAGCTCCGTTGCAAAGCGCACCACCGTGGATTCACTCACTCCCACCGTATTCCCCAGCTTAGCGGCCGTCATAAAGGCAGCTTTGTCATAGTGATATGTGATGTATTCAGCGATCTTCTTCTGTCCCTTTGACATGGAACCTTTCTTTGTGTCAAGGATCATAAACAGATTTTGTGTTTGTTCGTTCATTTTAACACCCGGTCATCGGTCAAATAATTGACGTTTTTTTGTTGCGAGCCGTTCCCTGCGCTCGGCTGTCGCTTTGCTGTCTTTGACGAAAATGTCCTTATCCCGTACAAGGACATCACCTGTATCGGCGAATACCTTTTCTTTCGGGACGGTGATGAACTCACCGTCTATGGACAGGATTGCGGATATGCCGTCGCTTCGCTCATATATTATCATCTGTCCTTCTCCACATAAAGCTGTCTGCCGTCGGAATATACCGTAATATTGCCGTTAAGGTCAGTGCGGTATATCCTGTCGGTATATCTGTTTATCCGTCTGAGGGTGTCCTCTGACGGATGCCCGTAAGTGTTGCCGCTGCCGACGGAGATCAGAGCGGCAGACGGATGCACCCTATGCAGGAATTCCCTCGAAGATGAGGCAGACGCACCGTGATGTCCCACTTTCAACACCGTTGCGCTGAGATTGGTGTTATTGTCTATCAGTGCCTTCTCCCCGTTTTCCGTAAGGTCGCCTGTGAAGAGAAATGAGATATCTCCGTGATCGAGCCTTGCGACAACGGACCAGTCGTTGAGGTCGGTAAGGTCATTTCCGGGAAGGGGAGCCAGTATGCTGAGGGTAACGGGGTCATCACCGTCTGTCAGCTTGTAGACATACCCTGCCAGGGCGGGGGTGATGTGAAGCCCCTTGCGCTCCACCGCATCCAGAAAGCTCTCGTAGGCTGTGGTGGGCGGTATGAGCTCATCGGGGGCATCAGGCATTATCACTCGCCTGACGTCAAACTTGTCCACGATATGCCCCATTCCACCCATATGGTCGGTGTGCTGATGGGTCATGATGAGGATATCTATGGTCTGGATATGTCTGTCTTTCAGAAAGCGTTCGACGGTGTGAGCCTCGGTGTATTCGCCTGAGTCGATAAGGATATTCATTTCCCCCGCACGGATGAGGATGCTGTCCCCCTGCCCCACGTCTATCATGGAGACGGACAGCTCACGGGCCTTGTCTGGGAGGTCTGCGGAGTCACCTACATCTGTACGTTCTGTCAGATGCAGGAATTCCTCTATCTGTCTGATGGTGATGACATTTGTCTCCACCAGTGAGGCAAGGAGCAAACCCACGCTAAGTACCACCGTCACCAGCAGTATCAGCAGATCCTTTGCTCCAAAGCCGTCCTGCTTTTTCTTCCCGGCGGCTCTTGTGCCTGCTGTCTTGGAGGAGCGTGACTTATTCTGTTTGTTCTGCGTTTTCTTCATTTGGGATATTTGACTGCTGCATAGCCATGTATCTCTCACGGGTCATAAGTACCTGACGGGGCTTTGCGCCCTCCATGGGACCGACTATGCCCTTCTCTTCGAGTTCATCCATTATGCGTGCTGCACGGGCATATCCCAGCTTGAGCTTTCGCTGGAGATATGTGACGCTGACGCCTTGCGAACCTGCGTCTATGGCACATTCAATGGCACGGTCAACTGCATTTTCGTCTGAGCCTTCGTAGGTCTTGTTGTCCTGGGGCTTTTCCGACTTGGGCTGAGGGATGTTCTCCTCCACCGCCTTGATGATGTTCTCGTCGTAGGTCACATTCCCTGCACCGTTCTTGATGAAATCCACCACTGCTGCGACTTCCTTCGAGGAGGTGTAGCAGTTCTGCACACGCAGGGGCTTGGGTGCGCCTGTGGGCATAAACAGAAGGTCACCGTTGCCCAGCAGCTTTTCCGCTCCCATCTCATCGAGTATGGTGCGTGAATCTATGCCTGATGCCACACGAAGGGCTATCCTTGACGGGATGTTGGACTTGATCAGTCCTGTCACCACATCCACCGTGGGACGCTGTGTAGCGATGATTATGTGCATACCTGCCGCTCTTGCCATCTGAGCCAGACGAGCGATGCTTTCCTCGACTTCCTGCTTTGCAGCCATCATAAGGTCGGCAAGCTCGTCGATGATGATGACTATACGGGGTATCGTCTCAAGGTCACTGCGCTCCGCAGCAAGTTCATTGTAGTCGTTAAGATCCCTGACGCTGTTTTCCGAGAAGAGCTTGTATCTTTTCAGCATCTCCTGGACTGCCCATGAAAGCGCACCTGCTGCCTTTCTCGGGTCTGTGACAACGGGGAGAAGAAGATGAGGGATGCCGTTGTATATCTTGAACTCCACCATTTTGGGGTCAATGAGCACAAGACGAACTTCCTGAGGAGTAGCGTTGTAGAGGATGCTCATGATGATGCCGTTGGTGCAGACAGATTTGCCTGAGCCTGTGGTGCCGGCAATTATCATATGGGGCAGCTTTGCGATATCGCCGAGTATTATCTCACCGTCGATGTTCTTTCCCACGGCAAATGTCAGCTTACTGCGGTTGCTGCGGAATTCCTCCGAATCGATGACTTCTCTGATGCTTACAACGTCCTTTATCTTATTGGGGACTTCTATGCCCACCGCCGCCTTGCCGGGGATAGGCGCTTCTATCCTTATGCCGCCCTTTGAGGCAAGCCTGAGGGCAATGTCATCGGAGAGCTGGCGGATCTTGGCGATCTTGATGCCTGCACGGGGAAGAAGCTCGTATCTGGTGACTGTAGGCCCTCGCTTGATAGCCACTATCTCAGCTTCTATGCCGAAGCTCCTGAGGGTGGCAAGAAGGATCTCGCAGTTCTCCCGTATCTCATCTTCAGCCTGAGCTGTATTGAGGTCATTCTGCGAAGGCTTGAGAAGGTCGATGGGAGGTATCTCATATTCAACGATGGACGACTCATTCTCCGTGATCTCGTTTTGTATATCCCTGGCAGTAGTTTCGGGAAGATCGAGGTCTTCGTCATCGCCGATCTGATTTGAGGCGAGAGTCGATCTGTACGGCTTTGCCTGCGAAGCAGACCTTGCGGACGGTTCGGCGGAAGGCCTTGCCGCTGTGACAGGTGCTGATGCGGGAGCAGAGACAGATGCCGTTGTCTGAACGGGTGCTGTCGGGATGTCGCCTGCCTGAGCCGCTTTCTTTATTATATCGTCAAGGGAGTGGGACTCGGCGGCAGGGGAAGCCTCCTCCGCTTCTGCCTGACGCTTTTGCAGCTCATATGCACGCCGCCTCTGTTCAAGGTCGATCTGCTCCTGATACCGCTCCACTTCAAGTTCGGTCTCGCTCTTTTCGGGAGCGGACGGCTGCGGCTCGGTCTCATCGGGCACATCGAATACGGGGTCATAATTGAACTGCTCCAGACTGCGCGGCTTTTTCTCTTCGACGGGCTTCGGCTGACGCTTCTCAAAGGGAAAGGCGATATCCACGTCAAAATCACGTCTGTTAGCCTCAGCAGGATCGGTGTAACCTTCGGCAGGGGCAGGCTTCTTCTTGTCGAGCAGTCCGCCGAACAGGGGCTTTGCCTTGGGCTGATCCTTTGCATGGGAGGGGAGAGGGATGCTTTCAGGCTCCTTCTTCTGCGGTACAGTCTTTTCGGGAGCAGGCTCATATTGGGGACGTGCTTCAAGGAACATGGAGCCCAGACCCTTGAACCACCGCAGTACATCCACTACTGTCTTGTTCGACAGGAGCAGTACAAGGAAGAGCATCAGCAGGATGATTATGATGGATGCACCCACCTTGCCGAAAAGATCGAGCAGGGGGATGCCCAGAACTGCGGAGAACAGACCGCCTCCCTTGAAGTCCTTCCCGCTTTCCATAAGATCCATCACCCTCTTGTTCAGAGCGGCTTTGGGATCATGCGTGTTAGATGAGAATATCTCGGCGGCGGCACAGAGGACGAGAATCATTATGATCCCCTGCATCACCTTGCCGATGACAGCGTTCTTCTCCTTGTCCTTAGCAAGCATTATTGCGGCATAGATAAGTACGACAGGTACGAGCACCGCCGCCATTCCGAATGCACCCAGCAGGATATTGTGGGTGGTGAGCCAGAGATTTTCTCCTGTGATAAGTGTAAAAGCCAGCGTCAGCAGACCAAGGACGAACAGCACAGCAGACCATATGACACGCTCATCCGACTTCTGTGCGGCAGTCTTCTTCCTTGAGCGGGAGGAAGTCTGACGTGAAGAAGATGAGCGTGATGCTGTCTTTCTTTTTGCAGTCTTTTTCTGTGTAGGCATCTTTGATAACCTCAGATCATGAGATCATGTCGGCAATGAAATTGCCGGTAACGTGTTCATATATGCCGATACCGACCACGGCTATACCAAGGATCAGCGTGTATACGGAAAAGATGCCGAATCTGTCAGACTTGGTGAGCCAGCGGATAAGTATTATGGCGAAGTATCCTGCGACAGCGGCAACGACTGCGCCCACGATAAGGGGGAGTATCTCTACCTGTACGCTTTCTGTCCCAAGATCCATGAATTCCGAAAGAGCTCCCGCCAGTATGACAGGTATGCCGAGAATGAAGCTGTACTCCACGGACTCCTCCCTCTTCATGCCGCATATCTGCGCACCCGAGATGGTAGAACCCGAACGTGACACGCCGGGAAGGAGGGCTACCCCCTGAAATAAGCCTATGATCAGGGCATCTGCCACTGTGAGGTTCTGTGAGGTCTTGAGTGCTCTGCCTGTGCGCTCGTACTTCCTTGAACAGCGGCTGCCTATCATGAGTATGGCAGATGTGTAGAGGAAGCATATGCCCTCGCCGATGATGTCGTTATCGGCGGACACTGCGGTAAAGTAGTGGCGGAACACATAGAATATGAACAGGGGCAGAATGGATATCACGATCATGATTATCATCCTGCGGTCGCCGTTCATTGTTGACCATTTGAATTTCCCCGTGAATATGTCACGCACCATAGCGAAGAATTCTTTTATAAGTGCGCATATCTTCTTGTAGTAGGCTATGACCACGGCAAACAGCGTGCCGACGTGCAGCGTGATCGTAGTTATCACCGCAGTCTCTCCCGTGATGCCTGTCAGATGCTGGAACAAAGAAAGATGTCCCGAGCTTGATACCGGTAAGAACTCGGTCGCTCCCTGTATAATGCCCTGTATTACAGCTTCGATTATTGTCATCGTTATCCCCCTTCATATTGCTGCTCCCTATGAAAGCAGCAGGCGGCATGACCGCCTGTCACGGGTAATACTGTTCCTGCCGCAGAGGATATCCTCGGTTTACAGAGCGGTCAGAAAGCAGTTTATGTTATCTTTTATTCAAAAACCCATACACTATAATTATACACCTTACGGCTTGCTTTGTCAAACCATAAGGTGTTTTTGTCATCAAAATGTAAAGTAATCAGGAGTGTACCACGATCTGCGGGAACGGTATCTCTATGCCCTCTCTGTCGAAAGCATCCTTCACTTCTTCCGCAAGGTCGTACCAAACATCCCAGTAGTTTGCGGTGTCTGTCCATACCCTTACGATGAAGGTGACGGCACTGTCATCAAGAGAGAACATCCTCACAAGGACAGGGTCGCTGTGGCGTATCTTCTCGTTTTGGGCTATGACCTGCTTTATCACGGACTTGACTTTCTCGGTGTCTGAGCTGTATGATACGGAGAACTTACGCTCCACCATGCGCTTTGCTTCTCTGCTGTAATTGATGATGGTGCTCGTGGATACCTGACCGTTGGGTATGTATATGACCTTGTTGTCAACGGTGACTATCTGCGTTGAGAGGATACTAATGGAATGGACAGAGCCCTCCACACCGCTCACTGCGATGTAGTCTCCCTTCACGAACGGCTTTGTGAAAAGGATGATAAATCCTCCCGCCACATTTGACAGGCTGCTTTGCAGGGCAAGGCCTATGGCTACTCCTGCCGCACCGATGACCGTGATGATCGATGTCATGGGTATTCCCAGTGCAGAGAGGGAGATGACAAGGACTATGGCGGTGAATACGGTGTTGAGAAGGGATGTCAGGAAGTTCTGAGCCGTCTTGTCTATGTGGGATCTGCCGACAGCACGGTCTATTATCTTGATGATAAGCTTTGCTATGAGCTTTCCGACAAGGAAGATGATGACGGCTATTATCACGGTGGGGATGTAGTTGAGCAGGGACTTTCCGAAATGTTCAAGGACGCTTGTGTCCATATTCCGCTCTGCTACTGCATCTATGACCTCCTGTGCGGCATCGATCACTTCAGGTACGGATGTTTCCGTCACGGAAGTGATCTCCTCCTCGGCTGATGCTGATGCTGCAAAAAAATTCATATAATTCAAACTCCTTTTGGGAAATTTTTTATATATCTTATACAAAGCTGCTGATGACACAGCGGTTTGTGAGGGATGAAAATTTATGAAAAATTTTTTTCAAAAAAGGCTTTACAAACACTATATATTGTGGTATAATAATAAAAAACACACCATATATAGTAGGAGGCGGCAATCATGCAGGTGAATGTTACGGGGGGAGTACTCTCTCAGGCTGAGATAGACGAGTACATCAATCGTGCAAACGAGCTCCATCCTGGTACTACTGCCATGGATATCGAGGTCGATGGGGATTATGTTGACATTAAATATCACATCATGCCTTTTGACAGGATCAGACGCATCACAGGATATCTTGTGGGTACTCTTGACCGCTTTAATGATGCCAAGCGTGAAGAAGTGGGAGACAGAGTCAAGCACGGCATATGATCTGAAGGGTGGGCAACCACCCTTTTATTTTACCATAAAATACGAGAATAGTCAATAGGTTGTCCCAATCCTGCGGCAAAGCAAAGATATTTAAAGACAGAATAGCCGTGGGCACCTCCCACTTTCACAAAATTCTCACTTGACTTTTTCATGGCAATATGGTATCATATAGGAGAAGTCTTGTATATAAGGATGGTTGTATGATCTGTAAAAACTGTGGAACAGAATGTCCCGACGGGAATTTGTTCTGTGATAAATGCGGAGCGGAGCTTGAGACTTCCGTTCTCCCTGATAATATAGATTCAAAGGGCAGGATCATCACCGGAAAGAAGGGCAAAGAAAAGGCTGCCCCTGATGACGGTGACAAGCCCAAGCGGGAAAAGGCACATAAGCGTGAGAAGATACAGCTCACCGAGGGTCAGAAGGCGGCTCGCCGCAAGACTCTTCGGGGCATCGGAATAGCAGCCGCTGTTATCGTCGTTGTTGTCGTGATCGCAGTCGTGGTCAACCTTATCAACGCAAACAAGGGATATACCTATGCAACGAAGGTGCCTGTGGGCAGGAATGTGGACTATGCCCGTTCCGAGACGGGGCTTGATTTCGTCAAGCGTTCCGATAACGGCATGATAAACAGCATGACTGATTTTGACTATATCTGCATTTCCGACAAGAAGGTCAGGATCAGCGGCAGTGAGCAGCCCGAATGGGCGATCTTCCTCACCACCGACAGTGAAGATATGATAACCGATGTGGAGTTCTACGACTTCACCCAGCTCAAGCTCAACTGGAAGGGGAACAAGTCCGATGCCATGCTGACCGAGAACGATCTCACCTACGGCATGAGCATCAAGAATGTCAATAAGACGCTGGGACTTAAACCCTATTACCTCAAGCGCAGCGTATCCAATGATTCTGTCTACTGCTACCGTTACTATTACACCGATGAAGAGGCGGGCTATGACAGGGCGTACAACTACTATGTCGATTTCTCCGAGACCGAGCTTCAGGTAAGGAGCGTGTCGTACTGCGAGATAGAATACGCAAAGGTCATACTCAACGTCAATACCAATATGCCTGTCCTTGAAACGGAGCCCGTTGATGTGCAGGATGAGGAGACCGACGGCTCTGAGGAGGACACCGCTGAGGATGCCGACACTGAAGATACCTCAGATATCACGGAATAAGCAAAAGTGCTGACCTGCCTTGACAGATCAGCACTTTTTATCGTCCGAGTATCTTTTTGCGGTAGGACAAAGCCGCCTGTTCGGCCTTGTTATCCCCAAATTCGTAGTATACACGGTCTTTGAGGGCATCCGGAAGATACTGCTGCTTTACATAATGATTGGGGTAATCATGAGGATACAGGTAATGCTGTCCCTTTTGGGAAGCGTCCTCACCGTCATAGTGCTTGTTCTGTATCGCACGGGGGAAGGTGCCGCAGTCACGGTTGCGCACATCGTCAAGAGCCGCATCTATCGCCATGATCGCCGAATTTGACTTGGGAGCCGTGGCAAGGAGTATCACAGCCTCGGCAAGAGGCAGCCTTGCCTCGGGAAGCCCGAGCTGCAATGCACTGTCCACACATGACTTGACTATGGAAGCCGCCATGGGGTAAGCAAGTCCTATATCCTCGGATGCTATCACGAGCAGCCGCCTTGACAGTGAGATGATGTCGCCTGCCTCGATGAGCCGTGCCGCATAGTAAAGTGCGGCATTTTCATCCGAGCCCCGAATGGACTTCTGAAGCCCGGATAAGGTGTCGTAATGCTCATCGCCGTCACGGTCATACCGCATATTGCTCCTGTGTGACAATGCCTTTGCTTCATCGAGAGTGACATGAACGGTGTCTCCGTCAGTCTCGGCAGCAAGGTAGCAAAGTTCGCATATGCTCACGGATTTGCGGACGTCGCCGCCGCAGGACATGGCTATGTGACGGCACACGCCGTCCTCGACAGACAGCTTTTTTCCGTTTTCGCTGCCGAGTATGGAAAACGCTCTTTCACAGGCAGGGATCACGTCTTCGGCTGACACAGCCTTGAATTCGAACACGGCACTTCTTGACAGGATGGCTCCGTATACATAGAAATACGGGTTTTCGGTGGTCGATGCGATCAGCGTGATAGAGCCGTTTTCTATGTATTCAAGAAGTGACTGCTGCTGTTTTTTATTCAGATATTGTATCTCATCAAGATAGAGAAGCACACCGTTTATCCCGTCGAGGGTGTGCGTATCGGAGATGACATCCTTTATATCGGCGATACCCGCAGATGTGCCGTTGAGCTTGTGGAGCTTCATCCCTGCATTCTCTGCAATTATCCGTGCAACGGTGGTCTTGCCCACTCCGGGGGGGCCGTAGAATATCATGTTCGGGATATTTCCCGATTCCACGATCCTCCTCAGATACATACCTTTGCCGAAAAGGTGCTTCTGACCGACTATGTCATCTATCGATCGGGGTCTGATGCGTTCAGCGAGGGGAGCAGCCATATCGAGCCTATCCTACGATGAAGCCGTCGCCGTCGGCATCTATGCTTATCTTTTCTATTCTGCCCGTTCCTGCGTCGATGATCTTTTCTGCGATCTTGTCTTCAAGGTTCTCCCTGATAGCCGTGCGAAGGTCTCTTGCACCGAACTTTCCGCCGTATGCCTTATGTGCAAGGAGAGCCAGAGCCGCATCAGAGTAGGTGAGCCCGATATTCTTTTCCATGAGGGGCTCACGCATCTCTTCAAGCATGAGGCCTGCGATCTTGGCATAGCTTTCCTCGGTAAGGGGATCGAATACCACTATCTCGTCAACACGTCCGATGAACTCGGGGCGCAGGAAATCGGAAAGAGCCCGTATAGCCTTATCCTTTGAGATCTCCTCTGCTGTCTTGTTGAACCCGAGCGATGTTGTCTTGTCGGAGGAGCCTGCATTCGAGGTCATGCAGATGATGGTGTTCTCAAAGTTTATGGAACGTCCCTGTGCATCGTTGACACGTCCTTCATCAAGTATCTGAAGCAGAAGGTTCATTATGTCGGGGTGAGCCTTTTCTATCTCATCAAAGAGTATCACGGAGTATGGGTGACGGCGCACCTTTTCGGTGAGCTGTCCTGCCTCATCATAGCCTACATATCCCGGAGGTGAGCCTATCAGTCTTGCCACCGTATGCTTCTCCATGAACTCCGTCATGTCTATCCTGATGAGGGTGTCCGTTCCGTCAAACATCTCGTCGTTAATGACCTTCACAAGCTCTGTCTTTCCCACACCGGTAGGGCCGACAAAGATAAATGATGCGGGTCTGCGGCGCTTGCTCAGCTGTACTCTGCTGCGCTTTACCGCCTTGCACACTTCCTCCACCGCCTTATCCTGACCGATGATGCGCTTTTTCATGCGGTCTTCAAGGGAGAGGAGCTTTTTGAATTCCGTCTCGGCTATCTTGTTTGCGGGGATGCCTGTCCACAGCTCGATGACCTTAGCCAGGTCTTCGTCTTCCACCACTACGTTCTCCGTTGCCTTTACCGCCTGTTCAAGTTCACCCTTGACACGGATCAGCTGTGAGCGCTTCTCTGCCAGCTTTTCATAATCGGGCGACTCACTTGCCTCGATCTCATCCACCGAAGTCTGAAGCTGCTGTGCCTCGATCTCCTTGTCATGTTTCAGGGTGAGCTCTTTGCTTCTGATACTTCTGTTTGCACAAGCCTCATCCAGCAGGTCTATCGCCTTATCGGGCAGAAATCTGTCGTTTATGTATCTCTCCGCAAGTATTGCGCAAAGGCGTATCTGCTCATCGGGGATAGTCACATGATGGTGATCCTCGTAGTATTTGCGTATGCCCTTGAGCACCTCTATGCTGTCCTCTATGGTGGGCTCATTTACGGTGATGGGCTGGAAGCGCCTTTCCAGTGCGCTGTCCTTTTCGATATGCTTGCGGTACTCCTTGAATGTGGTGGCACCGATGACCTGCACCTCTCCTCTTGAGAGGGCGGGCTTCAGCAGGTTCGCCGCATTCATTGCTCCGCCTTCACCGTCACCTGCGCCTACCAGGTTGTGTATCTCGTCGATGAAAAGAATGATGTTCCCTTCACGCTTTACTTCGTCCACAAGCCCCTTCATGCGTGCCTCGAACTGTCCTCTGAACTGTGTGCCTGCAACAAGGGCAGTCAGGTCAAGGAGGAACACTTCCTTGTCACGCAGCTGGAACGGAACATTTCCCGATACTATGCGCTGAGCCAGCCCCTCCGCAATGGCAGTCTTGCCGACACCTGGCTCACCGATGAGGCAGGGGTTGTTCTTCTGTCTGCGGCAGAGGATATGTATGGCACGGGAGATCTCCTTCTCACGGCCGATGATCCTGTCCATTTTCCCTTCTCTTGCCTTGCCTGTGAGGTCGGTGCAGAAGTTGTCCAGAAACTTGCGCTGTTTCTCCTTCTTTTCCTTCTTGTCGGGGCGGATGCGTTCCTTGCGCTCATGTACGGTCTTTTCGCCGCTTTCCAGATCCTTCTCTTCTCCCTGATTCTGATTTCCCAGAAGGGTGTTGATGAAGTTGGGAAGGGCATTTATCCCGCCCTGCTTGAACATATCGATGTCAAAGTTATCCTGTATGCCGCTCATGGCATCTGCAAATTCCTCAAGCTCGTCATCGCTGACGCCCATCTGTTCCATATATTCCTTGACCTGCGGGATATTCCTTTCCTTGGCGCATACAAGGCACAGGCCTTCATTTTTCTTCTCATTGCCTTGAAATGAAGTGATGAATACTATTGCTTCTCTCTTTTTACAATTAGTGCAGAGCATCCGTATCTTTCCTTTCAGTTTGTATTGCCCGGAGCGACAAGATCATAGACATATCTGAATATGATCGTATCATTTACAACGGTGCTGTTTATATAGTCGATATTATCCGTTACCATTATTATCCTTGAAATGATGAACGCCAGCACTGTCACAGCCATGATGCTGCTGACAAGACCCAGAGCACTTCCCGCTATCTTATCAGCCGAGTTTATCACGGGGATGGATCGCTTTATCGCTATGATTACCGAGGATATTATCTGGAACAGTATCCTCAGAACGGCGAATATGACCGTCCAGCTGACAAGATGTATCGCCCTAAGTGCCACGGGGCGTATCATGGTGCGTTCTATGTAGTCCACCGTACCGGTGTATCCTGTCTTTGTGCTGTCAAGCCGAAGCATATCATTGATGAACAGCTCGATGAGCTTTTTATCCGATAATGCCTGTTCTATCTGTGACTGCTTGATGCTCAGTCCTGCGGGAAGCTCGGCATTTATCTGCCTGACTGCGCTCTCGCTGTATTTCTCGGCGGCTCTGTCTATGGCTTCGCTCACAGCCTCATTCGAGATGATCTCACCCACATCGAGCCCTATGGAATCTGCGATGGAGGATATGGTATCATCTATATCCTTGCTGTGCTCATCGATAAAGCTTATCACATCGTCTGCGATATCCGAGATCCCCTTGTTATCGGGGGCGATGGAATCGGGTATCTGCCTGATGGTGTCCTTGGTCTTCCGGGATATCTCGTCCTTTGCTTTTTCGATCGAGCTGTTGACGGCGTTCGTGCATACCTCCGTCACCTTATCCCTGATGTATTCATCATACAGCTTTTCGCAGAACCTTTCCGAAGAAAGGTAGGATGCCGCCCCGATGGATATCAGCGTAAAGGTGATGGAGAGTATCATCTTCACCGCACCCTTCTTATATCCCTTTGAGATGCCGGTCAGCAGGGCGATGACAACGACCGCATCATAAATAAGTGAGTATTGCATTTTAATGGTCCGTGTCAGTTTACAAAGTCGATGCGGCTCACGCTGTCGTAGCCGAGGAGGTAAATGTATTTGCCGCTCTTGCAGATGTCGCCGAACTGGTCTCTCAGCTTTATCCTTGCGGTCTTTACGCCCTCGGGGGAGTATATGTAGATGTATTCGCTCGTCAGTATGTATATCTCGTTTCCGCTGATGTAAACGTCCTTCTCTTCAGCCTCAAGTATGATATTCACGCAGTCCCTGCCTGGTACGAATATCTCCAGCATGGTGCGCCTGAGTGCGGTATTCTCCGTTACCACCGCCGTCAGTTCGCCGGCTGACGCATAATCCTTGATGGGTGCGTTGTAATAGTGTTCCGATATCTTGTGCCCGTTTGAGTCAAAGAGGGCATATGCGGTATCTCCCACCATTGCAATGGTGTCGTTGTCATACCAGCGGACATCCATTGCAAGCGCATTCACACTGTCGCCTGTCCATATGGGCGGTTCCTGGCTGAAATCAAAGCATATCATGCTTGAGCGCAGTTCTCCGTCTTTGGTGTCAAGCACCGTAACGATGCAGCCTGTGCTGTTCTTGTTGAATTCGATGTCTATTATCCTGCTGTCCGATGAATAGTAGGAAAAGACCACCGTACCCTTGTCGTTGTATATGTCAAGCTGTGAAAGGCATCTGTCGGATTTCGTGACCACTGCGGCAAGGTCTGTTTCGGAAAGCCTTGCCAGGTATATAACACCGTCGGTGAGCTTTTCATATATCTGCTTGTTCTTGTTGAGAAGCCTGAACTGGGTGCCTCCCACATCATATATGAGAGCCTTGTTCCTGGATGTGCAGAGTATCGGGTTTGCGTAGGTATGCCGCTGTTCGAGCATGACCTTGCCGTCGGAGTTGTATATGTGGAAGGATGAGTCATCGAGCAGAGCAAGGTTGGTATCCATAGTCATGAGCTGGTAGCCCATGCCGCTGTTTATCTTCAGCGGGAAGTTCCCTTCGGACAGCTCCGCCTCCTCCTGTACCGCAGGAGAGGGGGCCGGCTCGGTGTTCGCCTTTAATGCAGGCAGCCATTTATCCTTGGTAAATACCGCTGTCAGCACGGCTGCGGTGATGAGTACCACAGATACTATAAGTATGACGGATCTTCGTTTGTCATTCTTTGACAGTTCGGAAACATCGGTCGTCGGCATATCATCACCTGCTTTCATCAGTTTTAGCGCATATCAATAAAAGACTTTGTTGAGGTAGAGCCCGTGTGAAGGGGCGGTCACTCCCGCAAGCTTTCTGTCTTTGCTTTCAAGGAGCGCAGGCATATCTTCGGGAGACATCCGTCCCTCATTTACCTCAATGAGTGTCCCTATGATGATGCGAACCATATTGTACAGAAATCCGTCTGCAGCGATCTTCACGGAGATCATGCCGTCCGTGCTGCTGATGCGGATATATTCTACTGTGCGGAAGTTATCCTCCTTCATCCCGTCACTGCCGCAGAATGAGGTGAAGTCATGCCTTCCCTCAAGAAAGGAGGCAGCCTTCCCTATCCTGTCCGTATCCATCCTGTACGGATAGAACAGAGCCCTGTTGTCAAGGAAGGGATCTCTCACATCTGCGTTATGGATGAGGTATTCATATTCCTTTCCCCTGCATGAGTATCTGGCGTGAAAGTCATCCGCAGCATCCTCACATCCCATTACTGCGATGTCTCCGGGGAGCTTGCTGTTCATTGCCCTGATAAGACCGCCGCAGGGTATGGGGTTGTGTGTGCGGAAGGACAGGCAGAACTGCCTTGCATGGACTCCCGCATCAGTGCGTGAGCAGCCTGCTATCAGGGTCTGCTGTCCGAGTATCTGCGTGAGTGTGTCCTCTATCACGTTCTGTACGGCTCTTGCATTGTTCTGCCGCTGAAATCCGTGATAAGCCGTCCCCACATAGCAGATCATCATGCGTATGTTTCTCATGCCACACCTATCGTGCCGACATCTATCAGCATCACCGCACTGAGGAAGAGCAGTGAGATAGAAAGCGCCAGATAATCCTTTCCGCCGGAAACGAGTGTCTTGAGTTTAGTGCGTCCCTCTCCGCCGTTGTAGCAGCGGCATTCCATGGCAAGTGCCAGTTCTTCCGCACGCCTGAATGAGGATACGAAAAGGGGGATAAGTATGGGTATCAGTGCCTTTGCACGCTGGGTGAATGAACCTGTATCAAGCTCCGCACCTCTTGCCTTCTGAGCGGACATGATCTTGTCCGTCTCTTCGAGCAGTGTCGGTATGAAGCGGAGGGCTATGGTCATCATCATAGCAAGCTCATGTGCAGGGAACTTTATCTTCGACAGGGGTCTGAGTATCTGTTCTATGGCATCTGTCAGCACGATGGGTGAAGTGGTGTATGTCAGCAGCGATGAGCCGCAGATAAGGGCTATGAGCCTTATTATCATAAATCCCGACGTGCGCAGGCCGTTGTCCGTTATGCGGAACTTGTATATGCTGAGCAGCGGCACACCTTCGATGAAGAAGATGTTGAGCACGGAAGTGATTATGATAACGGGTATGATTGGCTTCATGCTCTTTACCATGAGCTTCGGAGATAGTCCGGAAGCTATGAAGGCTATCAGGAAAAATACCAGTGCTATGCAGAGCCCAGGGAATGTATTCGATGCAAACAGCATTATGATGAATATTGCCGTGATGAGCAGCTTGAACCTTGCATCAAGTCTGTGTACAACGGAATTGCCGGGGAAATACTGACCGATGGTTATATCTTTTAACATCAGCTTACCCGACCTTTCTGTTCCAAGTATTCCCTGATGGTCTTCACTGCGAAATCCACCGTATACACATCAGAGCGTATGTCTATCCCTTTTTGTCTCAGCAGTCCGAACACCTTCGTCACCTGAGGCACGGAAAGCCCGATAGCCGCTATCTCATCCGCCTTTGTGAACACATTCGGCGGAGTATCATAGCAGAAGACTTCTCCCTTGTTCATTACAAGTATCTTCTCCGCATAAAGCGCAACGTCTTCCATGCTGTGAGATACCAGCAGCACGGTGCTGTGCGATCTCCTGTGATACTCGCTTATCTGTCCGAGTATGACCTCACGCCCCTTCGGGTCAAGACCCGCAGTAGGCTCGTCGAGTATCAGCACCTTCGGCCGCATAGCCATGACTCCGGCTATGGCAACACGTCTTTTCTGACCGCCGGACAGCTCAAAAGGGGAACGCTCCAGCAGATCGTCGGGCAATCCCACGATTGATGCGGCTTCCTTTACTCTTGTATCGACCTCTTCCTTGCTCAGCCCCATATTTGAAGGGCCGTATGCAATGTCCTTTGCTACCGTCTCCTCAAATATCTGGTATTCCGGGTACTGGAACACAAGACCTACCTTGAAGCGGACATCACGGAGCTTGACATTCTTGCCGTGGATGTCCTCCCCGTCGATGAATACCTTCCCCGATGTGGGCTTGATAAGGCCGTTCAGGTGCTGGATAAGTGTGGATTTGCCTGAGCCGGTGTGACCTATTATACCTACGAAAGCGCCTTCCTCTATATGCAGATCAACGTTGTTCACAGCCGTCTTCTCGAATGGAGTGCCCTGACTGTAGGTATAGGTGAGTTTTTCCGTTCTAATCATCTGCCGACCCCTCCGGACAAACATATCACAGCTGCCCCATCATAAGATCATACAGCATCTGTGTGAAAAAAATATGATAATCAGTATATATTCAGATGAAACTTACAGGCGTGCAGTCCTTATCGGACGGCGCACTCGTTTGTGCATCATCTGAGCAGTTCATACAGGTAGTCCGCACATTCATTTTCATTTATGATATGTGTATCTGCCGTATCAAAGCCGCTTTTCTTCATGGCATACATGAGCTGGGTGGACTGGGGAACATCGAGCCCCACTTCCTTTAGAAGCTCCACGTTCGAGAATACGTTCTTCGGCTCATCGTCAAGTATGACCTTGCCGCCGTCCATCACTACCACACGATCCGCCTTTGCAGCCTCGTCCATGTAATGGGTGATGAGCACGATGGTGACGCCGCTCTCTCTGTTTAGCCTGCGTATGGTCTTCATGACCTCACGTCTGCCCGCAGGATCGAGCATCGCAGTCGGTTCATCGAGTACGATGCAGTCAGGTCTCATGGCTATAACTCCTGCGATAGCCACACGCTGCTTCTGACCGCCTGACAGCTGGGAAGGGGAGTGTTCCTTGAATTCCGACATTCCCACCGCATCAAGGGCTTCATCCACACGCTTGCGCATGACCGACTGTTCCACGCCCATGTTCTCCAGTGCGAACGCCACATCCTCTTCCACTATGGAAGCCACGATCTGATTGTCGGGATTCTGGAATACCATCCCTATATGACGGCGTATCTCAAAGAGCCTGCTCTCATCAGATGTATCTATGCCTGCGGCATAGACCTTGCCGCCCGAGGGGAGCAGTATCGCATTCATGTGCTTAGCCAGAGTGGACTTGCCGCATCCGTTATGACCGAGTATAGCGGTAAAGCTGCCCTTTTCTATTGTCAGATCAAGATGCTCGAATACAGGGGGAGTCTCCTCCGAGGGCTTGGGTGCATCAGCTCCCGTGTCCTCATCCGAGATGTCCGAGTATCTGAATGTCACATCTTCTATCCTGATAAGTTCCATATATTACCTCTTGCCGATAAAGAATGCAGAAGAACCGCAGGGCAGCACCCTGCCGCTGCTTTCCACGGGAAGGCCTATCTCATCGGCATATACCTCTCCCTCATAGGGGATAGTCTCACCCAGGATATAGGACATCACCGACGGAGAAAGCCCCGTAGTGTAGCTGTTGAGCAGGAAGAAAAGGGGATCGTCCGTAAGTACGGCGGAGCATTTCTTCACAAGCTCGTAGATCTGGTCTTCCAGCTTCCACACTTCACCGCCCGGACCTCTGCCGTAGGAAGGGGGATCCATTATGACCGCATCATATCTTCTTCCCCTGCGGATCTCACGCTCCACGAACTTGCCGCAGTCGTCCACTATCCAGCGTACAGGCTTGTCCGACAGTCCCGAACTTGCCGCATTGTCCCTTGCCCACTGCACCATGCCCTTGGAAGCATCCACATGACAGACGTTGGCGCCTGCCGCAGCACAGGCAAGCGTTGCACCGCCCGTGTATGCAAAGAGATTGAGCACATTGACCTGTCCGGTCAGGCTCCTCTGACGTATGAGCCCGTATACATACTCCCAGTTCACCGCCTGCTCGGGGAAGAGCCCCGTATGCTTGAATCCCGTGGGATGGATGTTGAACCTCAGACGGCTGTCTCCCAACTCATAATCAATGAGCCATTTCTCGGGTATACGTCTCCTGAAGTCCCACTGACCTCCGCCCTTGTCCGAGCGGATGTAGCGTGCATCTGCCTTGTCCCAGAGGGGAGTTTTGTGATCGGTATGCCAGATCACCTGAGGGTCGGGTCTTATAAGGGACACATCCCCCCACATCTCCAGCTTCTCCGAAGATGTACAGTCAATGAGCCTGTACTCTGTCCATTTATCGGCTACTCTCATCTTCTACCTCAGCTGACGGGGCACAGACGGCGGATGACATCGGCGATCTCAAGCGCCATGTCATTTATCACATCGAACTGCTTCCCCTCGATCATTACTCTTATCAAAGGCTCCGTGCCGCTTTCCCTTACAAGGATGCGACCCTTCCCGTCAAGCTCCTTTTCCTTCTCGGAGATTATCTGCTCTATCTCGGGTATGTTCTTCCACTGTTCCTTTGATGCCTGATCTATCTTGACATTGACCATGACCTGCGGATAACGCTCTATCACCGAAGCAAGCTCCTTTAAGGACTTGCCTGTGCGCTTCATTATGCCGAGCACCTGTATGGCTGTGAGCTGACCGTCGCCCGTGGTGGCAAAGTCGTGGAATATGATGTGACCCGACTGTTCGCCGCCCATGTTGTAGCCTTCTGCGAGCATCTGCTCCACGATGTATCTGTCACCGACTTTGGTGGTACACATCTTTATGCCGTTATCCCGTGCAAAGAAGGTAAAGCCCAGATTGGTCATCACCGTCACCACGGCAGTGTTCTTCACAAGCGTGCCGTGCTCGTTCATGTCCTTCGAGAAAATAGCTATGAGCTTATCGCCGTCAACTATATTGCCCTCGTGATCCACCGCAAGGCATCTGTCCGCATCTCCGTCAAAGGCAAATCCCACGTCACAGCTGTTGTCACGCACGAACTGCACCAGTCCCTCCAGATGGGTCGAGCCGCAGCCGTTGTTTATGTTTACTCCGTCAGGTTCACAGTTTATCAGGTAGACCTTCTCGCCCACGCCCTCAAAGAGCCTTTCTGCCGTAGCCGATGCTGCGCCGTTTGCACAGTCCACGGCTATGCGCAGACCGCATCCGAGCACGTCCGCAGTGCTTTTGACGTGATCTACATATGTATCGGAGATATTGCGTATATGGGAGAGCCTTCCCACCTCACCGCCGTTTCTGAGCATCTGAGCCAGTTCATCCGGACGGTCGAGCACATAGCTCTCTATCTCCTCCTCAATGTCATCCGCCAGTTTGTAGCCGTTGCCCGCAAACAGCTTGATGCCGTTGAATTCCATGCTGTTGTGCGAAGCGGAGATCATCACTCCCGCATCTGCTTTCAGCGTTCCTACCAGGTAAGCCACCGCAGGCGTGGGGATAGTGCCCAGCGACACCACATCCGCACCCACGGACAAGAGCCCCGCAGTGAGGGCAGATTCCATGATATCCGATGATATTCGTGTATCCTTGCCTATAAGCACCTTTGGCCTGTGTCCTGTCTTGCTGCAAAGGACGACTGCTGCCGCCCTGCCTATCTGCATCGCTGTCTCGCAGGTAAGTTCCGTTACCGCAACGCCTCTTGCTCCGTCCGTGCCGAATAAGCGTCCCATATCTATCTCTCGCTTTCAGAAAAGTTTTGTTTGTTCGTTGTCATCCTGTATCTTATATCCCAGATGCTTGTAAGCCAGCCTCGTAGCCACCCTTCCTCTCGGAGTCCGTGCAAGGAAGCCTATCTGCATGAGATAGGGCTCGCATACGTCCTCAATGGTGACAGCCTCTTCACCTATGGCGGCAGCAAGTGTCTCAAGTCCCGCAGGACCTCCGCCGTAGCCCGTGATGAGCATATTCAGAAGCTTTCTGTCCAGCTTGTCAAGGCCGAGTTCATCTATCTCCATGCGTCCGAGTGCGATATTGGCGTATTCCTCCGTTATCTGTGCCGCTATTGCCGTTGTATCCATTACCTCCGCATAGTCACGCACCCTTTTGAGAAGCCTGTTGGCTATACGGGGAGTCCCTCTTGAACGGCGTGCTATTGCCATAGCACCTTTCTTGTCGCAGCCGACGCCCAGTATGGTCGCCGATCTGAGGATGATATCCATCAGCTGTTCCACCGAGTAGGGTTCAAGATGCAGGGGAATGCCGAATCTGTGCATAAGGGGAGCTGTGAGCTGACCTGCCCTCGTGGTAGCGCCCACCAGAGTGAACTTGTTCAGTTCTATGCGCAGAGAGTCTGCGGCAGCGCCCTTGCCCATCATGATATCCACCGCATAGTCCTCCATCGCCGAGTACAGGACTTCTTCCACCTCACGGGGCATACGGTGTATCTCATCTATAAACAGAACGTCATTCGGTTCGAGCTTGGAGAGTATCGCCGCCAGGTCACCAGGCTTAGTAAGCACGGGACCCGATGTCTGACGCATATGTACTCCCATCTCGTTGGCGATGATGGCCGCAAGGGTAGTCTTTCCGAGTCCCGGAGGGCCGTCAAGCAGAACGTGATCGAGAGGTTCTCCTCTCTTGCGTGCCGCCTGTATGCAGATGGACAGCTCATCCTTCACCTTGTCCTGACCTATGTATTCATTGATGTACTGAGGTCTGAGGGAGTAGCTTTTCTCATCTTCATCGGCGAGCGCCTGAGGTTCCATGATGCGTTCAAATTCCAGATCGCTTTGTTCTATCATATTCCCTCCGTCATCCAGCAAGGCTCCTCAGTGAGAGCTTGATTATTTCCTCTACCGGCAGACTGCCGTCCTGCGAAGACACAGCCTGTGAAGCCTCTGCCTCGGAAAATCCCAGCACCATCAGCGCACGCACCGCCTCATCCGCACCTGAGCTGAGCTTCACGGGAGCGGCAGAAGCTGCAGCGATATGGTCGCTCTTGAGCTTGTCACGCAGTTCAAGGACGATCCTCTGCGCCATTTTCGGACCCACGCCCTTTATCCTTGTCAGGGACTTGTGATCCTCGGTAGCCACCGTAATGGCGAATGTATTGGCGTCCATCCCCGAAAGGATGGCGAGAGCGGCCTTGGGACCCACTCCCGATACCGTGAGCAGCATCTTGAAGCAGCCGAGTTCCGTCCTGTCAGCAAAGCCGAACAGTTCCGCATTGTCCTGCGTGATATGTAAATAAGTGAACAGTTTAGCCTGCTTCCCCGTTTCGAGCCGGGAAAGGGTATATACGCTCGTGCGGCAGGCATATCCCACACCTGCACATTCCACAACGGCGGTATCGGTCTCCTTTTCTGTGACGATACCGTTTACACTGTATATCATTGTAGACCTCTCAAATTGTTTATGGCACCGACACTGTGACCGTGACAAATGGCGATAGCCAGTGCATCTGCTGTATCATCGGGCTTGGGCACCGCCGCAAGACCGAGTATGGAGCGGGTCATCTCCATCACCTGAGACTTGTGCGCCTTGCCGTAGCCTGTGACTGCGCTCTTTACCTGCAAGGGGGTGTATTCATAGATCTTCAGCCCGCATCGGTGAGCCGCAAGGAGTATGATCCCCCTTGCCTGCGCCACGTCTATTCCTGTCTTCTGGTTGGTGGTGAAGAACAGCTTCTCTATGCTCATGACCTCGGGGCGGTATCTGCTGATGATGGTATTCATGTCATCGTAGATGTCGGAGAGCCTCATGTGCATATTCGTATGTGCCTGTGTGGTGATCGCACCGAACCCCACTGCGGAAAAGTCGTATCCGTTGTAGTCGAGCACCCCGTATCCCACTATGGCGTATCCCGGGTCTATCCCCAATATCCTCATTATATCTCACCTGCAGCGTACATCCCATTATATCATATATGCCGAAAATAATCAATAGATATGATAAAAATTTAAAACAGGGTCAGGTACTTAGACCCAAAGCGGGTGCAGGCACCGCCTGCTTATATCATATATGCCGAAAATGATCAATAGATATGATAAAAATTTAAAACAGGGTCAGGTACTTAGACCCGAAGCGGGTGCAGGCACCGCCTGCATATCATAACCTAATGAGAGGGTACTTCAAGTACCCTCCGCATTATTTCCTTCCGTACATATACAGATCGCACTTTATCATGCCGTTGTACAGCTTTCTTTTCCTGTCAGCCTTCTTCCCGAAGATGCTTTCAAAGTTCTCGTCGGGGGAGATCACGGCACAGGGGTGATCGCTGTCCGCCGCAAAGACCTTTCCCATCACCGAGTAAAGTTCCTCTGCCTCACGCACATCGAGAAGCCTTTCCCCGTAGGGAGGGTTGGTGATGACAAGGGTGCCTTCCGCATTGCGGAAATCCTTTACATCAGCCTTTACTGCGTGTATGCGTGACTTGACTCCCGCCTTTGCCGCATTTTCAAGGGTAAGCGCCACGCACTCCTCGTCTATGTCCGAGCCGAATGCCTCAAAATCGGAATCCCTTATTATCAGCGACAGTGCCCTGTTCTGTTCATCTTTCCACACAGAACGGGGGATAACATCCCATGACATTGCGGCAAACCCACGCTTCAGACCGGGTGCGATATTCATCGCCTTGTATGCCGCCTCTATGAGCAGAGTGCCGCTTCCGCAGAAGGGGTCATATACGACGGTGCTGCGCCTTACTCCTGCTATGTCCGCTATCCCTGCCGCCAGAGTCTCCTTGATGGGGGCAGTGTTCGAATGAGGGCGGTAGCCCCTCTTGTGAAGCCCTGTGCCCGAAGTGTCAAGGTATACAGACACGGTGTCCTTTATGATGTTGAACTGTATCCTGTGAAGTGAGCCGCTTTCCTCGAAGAAGCTGACATGGTACTTTGATGCCAGCCTGTCCACAGCCGCCTTCTTGATTATGGACTGACAGGCGGGGATGCTGTGAAGCGCCGAGTTTATGGAGTGGCCTGTCACGGGGAAGGCATCGCTCTTTCCGATGAAATTCTCCAGCGGAAGTGCCTTCACCCCTTCAAAAAGCTCCTCGAATGTTACTGCCCTGAATGTGCCCAGAAGTATCTGCACACGCTCCGCAGAAGCAAGGCAGATGTTGGCACGGGCTATCATCTCCATGCCGCCTTCAAAAGTCACCCTGCCGTCGGAAACGGTGATGTTCTCTCCGCCTATGCGGGTGACTTCAAATTTCAGTGTCCTCTCCGTGCCGAAATGGCACGGGCATGAAAGTGTGATCTTACTCATCGCTTTCACCCTCGCCGGCGGCAGAATCTTCCTCAGCCGCTTCCTCTGTCTCGTTCTCGTAGTTCTTCCTGCTTATGGTGGTGCCGTGTTCGCACAGCTTGGGAGCGGGATCTACCTTGTAGTATCCCTTGCGGATGTTCTTGCACCTGTCCGTAGCTATGTCGCCTGTCTCCTCGCAGTAGTAGATGCACTGCACGGAATCGGGCATGGTAAATTCCTTTGTTTCGCCCTTTTCGGCGATATCTCCGAAAATGTTCTTCCAAAGTTCAGCCGTGCCGTAGTAAGTCCCAGGCTCAACGGATCTGTGATCTTTATATCCGTACCATACGCCGCTCACATAGTCGGGGGTGCAGGCGATGAACAGGTTATCCGCCCAGTTCTGGGAAGTACCCGTCTTGCCGACGACCTCCACACCGTCCAGCTTTGCGGCTCTGCCCGTTCCGTGTTCGCCCTCGACGACTTCCTTCATCATACGGTTGACGATGTATGAGGTGTCCTCTCCGATGGACTGGATGGGCAGATACTTGTGCTGGAGCACCATTTCTCCCGTGGGGTCAAGCACATATGTGTATGTGGTGGGCGAAAAATACTTGCCGCCGTTGCCGAACACCTGATATGAAGCCACCAGCTCACGCAGATACAGTCCGTGGTAAAGCGCACCGACGCTCATGGGAGCAATATATGCGTCTGCCGCATCAAGTGTGGAGAACTGGAATTTGTTCTGTATAAACTCAAATATATTCGCCGCTCCCGCTCTCTCCACAAGCTGAGCGGATATGGTGTTGAGGGAGCGTTCGAGAGCCTCATATGTGGTGAAAGGCTGATTTGACCAAACATTGTCCTCATTGTTTGAGGAGTAGTTCGTCGGCCACTGTCTTGTCTCACCGGGGTTGTCATCGTCGGGTATCTCGATAGGGGAGTCTTCGAGCATCTCTGACCATGTGGTGAGGTTGTTCTCTACGGAGTATGCGTATCCTGCAAGGGGCTTGAGTGCTGAACCGGGCTGTCTCCAGTCTCTTGTAGCATAGTTGTAGATGTTGGAGCCGGACTTCTCGCCCACATTGCCCACTATGGCAAGCACATTTCCCGTGTAGTCCATCACAACGAACGCAGAATAGGGAGGGTCGCTCACTACCTCGTCCGAGAATGTGCTGTAATCACGGTATTTGGCTTCAAGCTCCTCCTGCATCTTGATGTTTATCGGCGTATATATGGTGTAGCCGCCGTTGTAGAGCATATCGGACGCCTCTTCCATGGTGCAGCCGTACATATCCATAAGATCTGTCGTCACATCACGGATGACCGTATCTATATACCAGTTCTGTATGGCATTTGAGGTGGGATCCGCATCCGGGTCACGGAAGTTCAGGACCTCGTTCATGGCTGCCTCATATTCCTTTTCGGATATGGCGGCATTCTTGAGCATGGAGCCCAGGACATATTCCTGACGACCCTTGTTTGCTTCGGGATCGGCGAAGGGGTTGAGCGTCTCGGGGCTCTTGGGTATGGCTGCCAGACAAGCAGCCTCAGCCAGGTCAAGCTCGGATACTTCCTTGCCGAAGTATTTGAGGGAAGCTGCCTGTATCCCCGATGTAGAGCCGCCGAAGCCGATACAGTTCATATATGCTTCGAGTATCTCTTCCTTGGTGCGGTAGCGCTCCAGGTCGGAGGCTCTGAACACCTCTCGGAGCTTTCTGTCCCATGTCTGCTCCTCATCGTGGGTGACGTTCTTGACAAGCTGCTGGGTGATGGTGGAACCGCCCTGACGCTTGCCGTAGACCAGACCGTTGGTGATCTCGTTGAGGAATGAGCCGAATGTTCTCATCCAGTTCACGCCTGCGTGCTCATAGAAATGCTCGTCCTCTGCGTACACGAACGCATCCTGCACATATTTGGGGACATTCTCTATTGACACAGGTATACGGTTGGCGGCACGGCTGATGCTCTGGAGTTCGACTTCCTCGCCGTTCTCGTCATAGCCGTAGATGAATGTCGTATAGGCAAGGTCAAGGCTGTCAAGGTCGATATCGATGGGAGTATTCTCACGGAACTGCATCACATACACCGTCAGAGCGGCTGCGATTATTGACACGCTTATTACTGCGATAAGTATGAGTGACAGCAGGACTGTGCCTATTACAGTGAACACCTTTTTGACAGGGTTCGTCTTCTTTTTCTGTTTTTTGGATCTGGCCAAAGTAAAGCCTCCTTCGGCTTGTACAGCGTTTCATTAAGTGCATACACACCCTACTATTATACCACTTTTTATGCCTGTTTGTCAATATAATAGTATAAATTTGGCGAGTTGTAACCCTTTTGTCACATTTGAGGCGGTGAATATACTTGACAAATGCGTCAGATGTGGTATAATATAGGTACATTAAATCATCATACTTGAAACAGAAGGATAAATATGGAAAACTTTTATGACGTGATCGTTGTCGGTGCAGGTGTGGGAGGCCTTTTCACAGCCCTTCACTTACCGAAGGAGCTGAAGGTCCTCGTCCTTGCCAAGCGTGAGGCGGAGCTCTGCAATTCCAAGCTCGCCCAGGGCGGTGTTGCAGCTGTCTATAAGCCTGTCGATGATGACAATATCTCCATTCATACCAATGATACATTCGTGGCAGGCGGGTTCAAGAACAATCCCGATTCTGTCCGCATCCTTGTGACCGAGGCTGAATCTGTCATTGAACGTGTCCTTGAACTGGGTGCGGATTTTGACAGGGACGAGAACGGCGAGCTTGACCGCACCCTTGAGGGCGGACACAGCCGCAGACGCATCTTCCATCATAAGGACAGCACAGGTGCGGAAGTCACCCGTGCTATCCGTGAGGCGGTCCTTGCCGCAGATAACATCACACTCATGGATAATTCCGTCATGTGCCGCATCAGGCAGGCAAACGGCGGCTTTGCCATCGATGTTCTCCACGATGATGCCCATGTCACCTATACCTGCCGCTTTGCGGTCATGGCGACGGGCGGCATCGGCAGAGTCTACGGCTACACCACCAATTCCGCCATTGCCACAGGTGACGGCATCACAGCCGCATATGACCTGGGTGCGACCATTACGGATCTCTCCCTCATACAGTTTCACCCCACAGCCTATCATGACAAGTCAAGGGAGTGCTTCCTCATCTCCGAATCCGTCAGGGGAGAGGGCGCATATCTTCTCAACTGCGACAAGGAACGCTTCATGGACAGGTATGACGACCGCCTTGAACTTGCTCCCCGTGATGTGGTGTCACATTCGATCATGCTTGAAAGCAAGCGCACAGGCAGTGAGGATTTCTATCTTGATATCCGCTATATGGGTGAGGAATTCCTTCACGAGCGTTTCCCCATGATATTTGAGTTTCTCCTTACCCAGAATATCAACATGGGCAGGGATCTCATCCCTGTTTTCCCGTGCCAGCATTACCTCATGGGCGGCATAGATGTGGATGTGAACGGCCGCACGGACATTCCGGGGCTTTATGCGGTGGGTGAGTGTTCCCACACAGGTGTCCACGGAAACAACCGCCTTGCATCCAACTCCCTGCTTGAAGCCCTCGTCTTCGGCAGACGTGCGGCAAATGACATAGGTCAGCACATGAGCGAGGACTTTGCTCCCTTTGAGTATGAGTTTGAGCAGCCGAAGGATGCACAGCATATCCCGTCGGGACTCCGCACGGAGATACGTCGGATAATGCAGCAGGCATATTTCGTCATCCCCGATATGGAGAAGGCAGTCGAGGGATTTGAGCGTGTGTCCGAGATAAAGAACTTCCTTGAAAAGGGGAATTTCATTATCGACAGAGACTATGTTGAGGCACATTCCCTTGCGACCGTTGCCTATATCGTGCTCAAGGAGATAATATAGCGTAATGCAAGAAACGACCCGAGGCTGGCTATGCCGCTTCGGGTCGGTCTGTATATATCGGGAGAGATCTATGCTCCGCTCTTTTTCGATGCCTTTTTTATCACATAAGCCGCTCCGCAGAATGTCCCCTGCGCAAAGATGTTTACAGCCTGTGCAATCCAGTTTATTGCGGAACCGCTGAAGTCACGGGATGAGAGATACCCCATGCACAGGCTCAGTATAAAGGACACCCCGAGAAGTACGGCGGCAGCAGCCTTTTTCATCTTCAGTGCGTATCTGCACAGGGATATGTACATGAGCAGTTCCCCGATGATAGTGAGTCCTACAAGTGCCATGGTGGGTATCACGGCAAATGTGCCTTTTTCCTTTTCTTCATCGGTCTCGGGAAATGTCAGTCCTATGCCTGCCAGCAGAAATCCTACGGACTGATTTGTGAAGAACTGCCTGTTCATCCACTCAAAATCTCCGGCTCCTGCCGCATACAGGAGCTTGTACAGTGCCTTCAGGAAGCCTGCCGCCACTATCAGCACCACCCCAAAGAGATAAATGACCTTAGACGGACGGGACATCCTGTGCCTGTGTCCCGACCATATCAGCAGATTGCCTGTCAGAAACAATATCACGGGAACGAGATCTGTCAGCGCCATCGGTACGGTGAATTCCTTTACGCTCATCTTCCTGCCCCTCCTGTTTTTTGTAATTATACTTCAATTACAATAATTTATCAAGTGGGACTGAAAAATTTGTAGGAAATCACTAACAGTCCGTTATGTCATTGTGCAAATTGTCAACTCCTCTTAGTGGCAACTCAAGCCCAAAAAGATCCCCGACCGTCAGGCCGGGGATCCGCTGCTTATTGAACTGCTTTCCATTCGATGGTGCCGACTACCTTCGTTACTTCCTTGCTTGTCTTAGACTTGTAGGTGTACTTATAGTATTCGTGATAGCGGTACACTTTCTTTCCGTTGAGGAACACGTCGTAGAATGCGGAATAGTAGCCGTTGTCGGACTCGGTGGCATAGAAGTCGTTGTCCGGGTCGCTCTGAGCTATCTTCACCGTGTAGCCCGCAGACAGCACCTTGACACGATAATCTCCGAACTTCTCCATGATATAGTCTCTTGCATCCACAGATGTGCCGAAATCATGGGTCTTGTCCTTTATCTTCTGGGTCACATTTGCGGTATAGGTGAACTTTGTGCCTGAGCCTGTGAAGCCTGCTGTCTTGCCGGAGGGCATAGCCTGCTTCTTGGCGGCAGTCTTATCGGCGGCAACTTTCTTGACCTGTATCTTTATGCTTGAAGGCTTGCCCCATTCCACCTTGCCCGTGACCTTGGTGACAGTCTTGGTATTGGCTTTGTATGTCAGGGTGTAGGACTCATGGTACCTGTACAGCTGCTCGCCGTTGTAGAACACATCATAGTATGCGGAGTAGGAGCTTGTATCGCTCAGCACCGCAAACACGCCCTTTTCGGGATCGCTGGGGCAGAGTTTCACTTCATATCCGGCACCCACGACCATCATGCGAAGATCGTCGAGCTTGTCTATCACCATGTCCTTTGCGGCCTTGACGGATGCAAATTCATACTGCTTCTTCTTTATCTTTTTTTCTTCGGTTATTGTACAGGTATAGGTGTACTTGGAACCCGACCCGGAGAAGCCTATTGCCGATCCCTTGGGCATAGGCGGTATCTTTTCCGCATTCTCTTTCTGCACCGTTGCCGTATCCTTTGCCGTGGAGTAATTCGTGCATACTCCGTCTATGTCGAAGCGGTACAGCTTACCGTCTATCCATGTTGCAGCCGTTGCAAATCTGCCGTCAGCCTTAGCGTAGCAGTGGTTCTTGCCGAATGTGAGCCAAGTTGATGTATATGCGGCATAGGTGGTCCTGTCAAAGTAATAGTAGTCGCCGTCTATCTTCAGTTTGCCGCTGATAAGGTGTCCTGCACGGAAGTAGTATTTCTTTCCGTCTTTCTCCACAAATCCCGTGTACCTGGATGAGGGAGCGGCAGGAGGTTCGATGACGGTGTTTGTCTTCTTGACTGCGGCAGACGTCCCTACCTTGGCGGTGACATATTCGGTGATGCCGCCTGTAAGGTATGCGTTTTTGTACTTGACAAGGGACATCACCTTGAAATGCTGCGATCCCTTCTCAAGATCCTTCACCACAGCAGTCGTACCTGTGACTGTCTTTACCTTCTCAAATTTCTTGTTTTCCTTGTTATACTTGTATATACGGTAAGCATCTGCCTTGTCTGCTTCATCCCATGTCAGCACCACCGAATCCTTCCTGCCCACAGCAGTAAGGTTCGCAGGGGCGTCAGGACGCTCTATCTTCTTTGACAGATCCTCCGAACTGCCCAGTCCGAAAGTCCGGTATTCTATGCTCAGGTCGGAACTTGCTCCGAGTCCCATGTTCACGGGATCGGCAAAGAAAGTCTCCGAAGGCATCGCAGTAAGTATGCTGCATCCGAGTACTGCCGAAAGGCAGACAGCAGCTGTTCTTTTGATATCCAAATTCAAGATCAATTCCTCCGAATAATGTTCATAACTTGCACCTACACATCCATTTTACCACAATCCGCACGGTATGTCAAGTGAAAGAATGATGAAATCTGCCCGATATATTTCGGGCAGAGGCATCGGATGAGGTCATTGTGTGTAGACCATCGCAGTCTTGCGGAATGCGGTGATTATCCATATCACAGCGGAATAGAAAAGTCCCGTGCAGTACAGGTAAACCAGCATATCCCCAACATTCAGGAAAATAAGGCTTGACAGTGCGATGATGACATTTACCGCACCGTGAGCAAAGGATAGCCTCCATCCGGGAGCAGAGAGCCGTTTGTTCTCCATTCCCCGAAGAAGCTGTCCCACTCCCGACAGTCCATGCACTCCCAGAAGATACATGGAAACATAGATGTGCGGCACATCGGAAAGGGTAAGAGTGAATGCTCCGAGGTCAAGGAAGATGATGGCCTCGAACAGTATCAGCTTGCCGCCCACCATATGCTGAGCCATCGTCACAAAGTACAGAAAGGAACCGAGCCCCTTTGCGATCATTGATATGCTCAGTATTATGACCACCGCAGAGTAGGCATCCTCATGGTCATATATGAGCAGTACACAGAGGAGCATCATCGTCACGCCGATGAGAAAAGACCGTATGCGCTGCCACCTGCTCATTCTTGTTCACCCGCCTGTCTGATGAGTTCCCGTATCTGTTTAGCAGGGTCGGTTATCTCCAGCGATATCCCCGCAAGCAGGCTTCCCGAGCGGAATATCCTGTTGGTCACCATGCTTTTCTGCTCGATAGCCGCCTTGATGAACTTTCCGAGATATGTGTCATCCTTGCCGTTTTTGGGAGCATCCGTGTATTCTTCGCAGTACCTGTCCGTATCGAATACCGGGATCTTCTTCCCCGAAAGGCTCTCGCCAAGCTCCTTCCAGTCCCTGCTTGAATCGAGCTGACGGCGGAGAAGTATCTTTGTCACCGCATCCCTGTAAGGCTCTGCCGCCGCATAGTCAAAGGAACCCTTTTCATAGTCGTCATAGCCCCCCCTGAAGAACCTGAACGCATATATCATCTGACAGAACGCCTTGTAGTAGTCCGAGGGATTGTCCTTGACCACCTCATTGTAGTCTCCCCATGCAGGCAGATACTTGTACCGCATGAAGCTGTAATCGGGAAGATGTCCCGCTCTGCCGTGCCCCAGGTTCATGATGGAATTCTCTTCGGGAAGATATATGCTGTTGGAGTATATGCCTTTTTCGGGATCATCGGGGGCAGAAGCCGAATGACGGAATTCGATCTGCCTTTCATCGGGCATCTCGTAGAAATAGCTGTTTGTATTGTTTATCACCAGTGAGGGGGTGCCTGCGAAATACCTGTGCGCCCATGTATCGGCGATGATGTGCATCGAAAGCCCTATGTGCTGAAGGCTCTTGCCCTTTGCCAGCTTTACCGTATCAACGGAAAGGTCGCCGTCAGGCCCGCATATAAGGCGGTATTTCGACATATACAGCCGTGACCTGCGCTTGTCTGTAACGGCATACAGGTCATAGGGGAGAAAGTGGAAGGATGCCCATATCCTTGTTATATTCTGAAGCCCCATCACATCCGTTCTTGCGTTTGCAAGCTCTATCTGAGACTGGGTAGTTGCCGCTAACCGGGGTGCATTGATCTTTGCAAGGTATGATGCCGTCAGACAGTCGGTCATCTGTGCGCTGTAACATATATCAAGGCTTTTCTCATGACTGTATCCTGCGATGAATGCGGCGCAATAAGTCGCATAGTAATGAAAGTCTATGTTCATATCCGCTTATCCCTCCGCAGTCTCAGCCTGTATCTCCCTGCGCAGCTTCCTGACCTTTACGGCGCAGATGATGAGGTCTATGAGGATAAGCACGGACGTGAGGTCGATGACTATCATGACGGCGTTGTCCAGCAGATCTTCATTGGCATTGTGGAGCCCCACGGACAATGTCCAGAGGGTAGACAGGTGATTTATGACTATGATGCCTGCGGCTATGATGTAGGTGACGTTCTTCTTCCTGCCAAGCCCCTCGGCTCTTGAGCTTATCCCCACATACATCCGCAGCAGCAGTTCGCCTGCCAGAAGTATCCCCAGAGATATGTAGAACAGCACCTTCAGCAGCTCCAGATCCGACTCTGTTATCACCTCGCCGTTTGCCTCCGCCTCGGCAATGAGCAGGTCGGTTATGTTCATGGACAGTATGACTGCGAGTATGGTGCGGATAACGCTCCATACTCCGTAGACTACTTCGCCCATACCGCAGATGACGAGAGTGTTGCTGTATTTCCTCAGCAGGCGGTGCTTTTCTTCCATGTCATTCTTTATCGGGGTCGGAAGGCTTTTCCGTGATGTCGCACACACCTGCGGCACACCTTCCGTAGGAAACTGTCTCCTTCTGTGAGCCCTCCTCCAGCTTGTCGGAGAACTCCACTTTAAGTCTTGCGGTATCTCCGCCCATCTTGCCGTCTATCATCTTGATCATTTCGTCAATATCCCTGACATCTGCCATTTTGTGTTCCTCCTTATACTGCGTTTACTGTAAGACCCACGGGACAGTGATCGCTGCCCGTGACCTGATCGTATATGACCGCATCCGACACCTTATCCAGAAATCCGTTGTTCACGATGAAGTAGTCTATGCGCCATCCCACGTTGTTCTCACGGGCTTTCCCCATGTAGCTCCACCATGTGTACTGTACCCTGTCGGGGAAGAAGTGCCTGTAAGTGTCGGTAAAGCCTGCTGCCAGCAGCTCCGTCATCTTGCCCCGTTCCTCATAGGTAAAGCCTGCGTGTCCGATGTTGGGCTTTACGTTCTTTATGTCTATCTCCTCATGTGCCACATTCAGGTCGCCGCACATGACCACGCCTTTTTTCTCGGCAAGAGCCGACAGATACGAGCGGAAGAGGTCTTCAAACCTCATCCGTGAAGGTATCCTGGAAAGGTCGTTCTTTGCGTTGGGGACATATACCGTCACCAGATAGAAGTCCTCGAATTCAAGGGTGATGGTGCGTCCCTCGCTGTCGTATTCCTCGTCTCCTATGCCGTATGAAACGGACAGGGGCTTTATCCGTGAATACACCAGCGTCCCCGAATACCCCTTCCTTACTGCGGGAAAAAGATATTCATAGGGGTGGCTTTCGGGATGAAATTCGTTCTGTTCTGCGGTCAGCTTGCTTTCCTGTATGCAGAACACATCCGCATCCGAGGCAGCGAAGAAATCCGCAAATCCCTTCTTCAGGCAGGCACGGAATCCTGCCACGTTCCATGATATTATCTTCATAAAGTGGTACTCCCCAGTCCGCCGTTGCGCAGACCTGTCGCCTCATCATCGACCGTTATCCCGTAGGGGAGAAATATCCCCTGCGCAAAAGCCGTCCCTGCCGGGATGTGGAGCGCTTTCCCCTCCGCAGAGCAGTTGGTCATCTTGATGAGGATGTGTCCCTCATTGTCCGAATAATAGTAGTCGCCGTCTATTATCCCGACGGTGTTGTCCAGTGAAAGGCGGTACCTGAAGCCCAGACCCGAACGGGGGACTATCATGAGGAACCAGCCCTCATCTATCCTGCATCTGACTCCCGTGGGCACCACCGCTGTCTGCATGGGAAGAAGGTCAATGTCATAGGGGGCAAAGAAGTCGTATCCTGCCGACCCGACAGTAGCACGTCGGGGCAGCCTGACATCCGCATCGAGCCCCGATATCCCGGCAGACACACGGGAAAACTGTGCCACGGCGCAGACAGGCTTATCCATAGTGTACCTCGGAGAGAAGGTGTTCGTAGTCTTCCTTTGTGCAGAGCCGTCCCGTAAAGGCTGTGGCTGTACCGGCAGCAGTACCGCAGCGAAGCGCCTCTCTCATGTCACCTGTCCTGTCATAGGCGGCAAGGAATCCTGCCAGCAGGGAGTCTCCTGCACCTACTGTGTTGACGGGCTTGCCTGCGGGGGCGGTTATGCGGTATACTTCACCGTCCTCAGCTGCAAGCACAGACCCCTTCTCGGCCATGGAGATCACCACATTGAGAGCGCCCATGGCACGCAGCTTCTGCGCACATTCCTCCGCATCCTTATGCGAGTTTATCCTCATGCCGCAGACTTCCTCTGCCTCCTTGTGGTTGGGCTTTATTAGGAAGGGGTGGAAGTGGAGTATGTCGGTAAGCAGGACGCCGGAAGCATCCACGGCGATCCTCACCCTGTTGAAGAGCATCTTTGCGATGCGCACATATATGTCGGATGAAACTGTCTTGGGTACGGAGCCTGCCAGCACGAGAGTATCCTCGGAGGTGAGGCTGTCGAGTTTGTTCATGAGCAGATCAAGTGCTTCGGCGGAGATGTCGGGCCCTGTCGGGTTGATCTCTGTCTCCCTGCCGTTTTCCTCATGTATCTTTACGCATATGCGGGTCATGCCCTTGTCAAGCCTGATAAGGTCGGTCTTTATCCCCTGGGCGGAGAGGGAGTTCTCCAGCTCGGTGCCCGTAAATCCCGCAATGAAGCCGAGAGCGGTGTTGGGAGTGCCGAGATTTGTGAGCACGGCGGAAACGTTTATCCCCTTGCCGCCGCAGCGGACGCTGTCCTCGGAAGCACGGTTCATGCCGCCGCTTATGAATTCCTTCAGAGTAAGGTTATAGTCGAGTGCAGGATTGAGTGTCAATGTATAGATCATATTCTCCTCCTATATCTTCGCCGATTCACGGACGATTATTTCGTGCTGCATGACGATGGTCCCGTGTGAGGTCCTGCCCGCCTTGAGCGAACTTACAAGGGATCTTGCGCAGGTGCGCCCCATCTGATAAGCAGGCTGTGCCACGGTGGTTATCATGGGAGTGTATATCTCGCACAGCTCCACATTGTCAAATCCGCAGACATCCATATCACTGCCTATCTTCACCCCATGGCGCATGGCTTCCTTGATAAAGCCTGCCGCAAGCAGGTCTGAGATGCACAGCACCGCTTCGGGAGGCTCGGGCAGGGACAGGAAATGTGCGGCAGCTTCGGCGCCGCTGGTGTATTCGTAGTCATGCCTGTATATGTATTCGTCCCTTATCTCTATCCCGTTCTCGGTCAGGGCATCTATATATCCCTTCAGACGGTCATCCGATGAGGGGGCGATTATCTCGTCGTTGGTGGTCACAAGACCTATCCGCCTCCTGCCCTTGGCTATGAAGCGGGTGATGACGTCGTAGGCTGCCTGTCTGTTGTCGATTAGCACCGTCAGCGTATTTGACCCTTCCACGGACTCCGAGCAGAGCCCTATGTGGTATACCGCCGAAAGCTGATCGAGGGTGGCGGCATCTACTCTTGTGCCCATCAGCACAGCCGCATCGACGGTGTGATTGGAGAGCATCCCCAGCAGGCGCAGCTCCGTGGATTTGGTGCTGTATCCGCAGGCGATGAGGACGTCATATTCGCTTTCCACCTCATCCTGTATGCCCTTTATCACTCCTCCGTAAAAGGAGCCTGTCGTAGGCACGATGATAAGTATGTTCTTCGTCTGACGCTTGCGCAGGTTGCGCCCCAGCAGGTTCGGACTGTAGCCCAGTTCGCCAATGACATCGTTTACAATTTTAGCGGTCTCCTCAGAAACGGCGCTGCTGCCGTTGAGTACACGGGAGACTGTGGCCACCGACACTCCGGCAGCCTTAGCCACATCTTTTATAGTAATGCTCATCAAATCACTCCGAAACCATCAGACGATCTTTTCATCTTCCCTGAGTCTGCGGTTCTTTTCTTTCTTCTTCTCCATGCGTGCGGCTGCCCTGTCATAGCTGAGATAGTCAGCGATGACGGCTGCCGCCAGCAGCACTGTCACGGCTGCGGACGGGTATATCCTGGAGGTCAGCCTGTCTACCGATGCCTTCGGGATATTGTTCTCCGTGAGGGAGGTGAGCCTCTCTATCGGCATGATATACAGTACCGTTGCGCAAATGTTCAGAAAAAGCGACAGCAGATTTGCCCATGACCGTCTTATGAACGAAACCACAAGAGCCCCGAGAAAGACAGCAGCCGATGCGATCAGCATCACGCCTATCACATGGTATTTTTCGTCGGAATTGAGCAGTATGCCTGTGCCGCCCATGACGTTGAGGAACAGCGCACATATGAGGAAGGCGGCAGTCCCTGCGGCAAGGGCTATCTTTCTCAAGATCTCCATACTGTCACCGTATCAGTAAATATCCCATTTCTTGACAACGTCACGATGCTCCGTCTCCAGACCGAGGTTGTCAAGAAGCTCCTGTGCCGCATTGTATCCCATCTTCTTCTGACGGTTGTTCATAGCGGCGACTTCAAGGATGACAGCCAGGTTACGGCCGGGCTTGACCGGGATGGTAGAGCAGGGGACACGCACTCCGAGGATGGAGGTGTATTCGCTGTCCACGCCCATTCTGTCATAGACTTTCTCTGTATCCCAGGGCTCAAGCTCCACGATCATGTCTATCTTTTCCGTGACCTTGACAGAACCCATGCCGAAGAGCCTGCGGGCGTTTACTATTCCGATGCCCCTGAGCTCGAGGAAATGGCGGATGTTTTCGGGAGAGGAGCCTACCAGTGAAATGTTGGACACCTTTCTTATCTCCACGGCATCATCCGCAACAAGACGGTGTCCTCTCTTGATGAGCTCGACTGCCGTTTCCGACTTGCCGACGCCGCTCTCTCCGAGGATGAGCATACCTTCGCCGCATACCTCCATCAGTACGCCGTGGCGTGTGATGCGGGGCGCCAGGTGAAGATTGAGATAGGCGATAAGTGCGGACATGAATGCGGAGGTGCTGTCCTTGGCACGCAGGAGAGGTACTTCATACTGCTGCGCCAGCTCCACCATTTCGGGGAAGTAGGGGAGTTCACGGGTGATGATGATGGCAGGAACGTGCTGTGCGAAAAGCATTTCAAGATGCTCTTTCCTTGCTGTCTCATCGAGGGTGGCAAGATATGCGAACTCCGCCTTTCCCACGATCTGCACACGTTCGTTGTTGAAGTATTCATAAAACCCCACAAGCTGCAGACCGGGACGGTTGATCTCGGTCTCGCTGACGAGCAGCTTCACCGCATCCGCAGGGAGGTAAATGCTTTCAAGGTTGAATTCGTCGATGATCTCTTTGAGTGTGACTGTATATTTTCTTTCAGACATAAGGCAAGCCCCCATAACTTAATATCTATATTATAACACACTTCATCTCAAAATGCAAGATGTTGCACAAAAAAGTTACAGTGAAGCTCCGCTGAGGCAGCAAAGCGCACAAATCACGGAGGGATGCCCGAAAGCGTGCATCGGAAACAAAAGTTTACTTTTTTTTTACATTACTACATTGTTTTATTTAACTTTATCTGTTATATTGTAACATGAGTAAGAATGAATATAAATTGTCTGTGCCCGGGATGAGTCGGGTATCAATGGGAAAGGATCGGTCGATATGTCCTTTTTTGATGTGCTGTCCCTTTTGGGCGGCTTGGCAATGTTTCTCTACGGTATGAGCCTTCTGAGCGACAAGCTGGAGAAGATAGCCGGCGGCAAACTGGAGCAGATCTTCGAGAAGATCACGTCCAACCGCTTCAAGGGCTTGCTCCTCGGTGTCATCATCACCGCAGTGGTGCAGTCGTCAACAGCGACCACCGTTATGCTGGTGGGCTTTGTCAACTCGGGACTCATGCGGCTGTCGCAGGCGATAGCCGTCATCATGGGCGCCAACATCGGCACTACCGTTACCACATGGATACTGTCACTGTCGGGACTTGACGGAGACAACTTTCTCATAAAGATGCTCAATCCGGTCAATCTTTCACCGCTGGCTCTCCTTGCGGGAGTGGTCATGAGGATGATGTCAAAGAATGACCGCAAGAAGGACATAGGCGGCATACTGGTGGGCTTTGCGCTCCTGATGCTCGGTATGGGCGCTATGCAGGAATCAGTTTCGCCCCTCCAGGATTCACCAAAGTTTGCAAGCATACTCACCATATTCACCAATCCCGTGATGGGCATGGTGGTGGGCGCAGTCATAACGGCGATACTCCATTCGTCGGCGGCTTCCATCGGTATGCTTCAGGCGTTCGCCACAAGGACAGGACAGTTCACCTTCGGCATGGCGCTGCCTATCCTGCTCGGTCAGAACATAGGCACCTGCGTTACCGCTCTCTTCTCGTCGGTGGGTGCCAACAAGAACGCAAAGCGTGTCGCTGTGGTGCATCTGTACTTCAATTGCATCGGTGCTGTCATCATGCTGGTGCTGTATTACGGCCTTGATGCAATCTTTGACTTTGCCTTTGCGGATGAGATGGTCAACGGATTTTCCATTTCCGTGGTGCATACCGTGTTCAACGTGGTGACTACCATCATCCTTCTGCCCTTTACTTCATTCCTTGAAAAGCTGGCATATCTGACTATAAAGGACGATCCTGCGGACAACAGCGTAGAGATGCCCGTTGTGCTTGACGAGCGTCTCCTCAATACTCCCGGTATCGCCATCGAACAGACCAAGAACGTTACCAACCGTATGGCATCCATTTCCAAGAACACTATCTTCCTTGCCATAGACCTGATGAAGTCCTATGATGAGGACAAGGCGCAGATGGTGCTCATGGATGAGGACTGCGTGGACAGATATGAGGACAGCATAGGCTCCTATCTTGTCAAGCTTTCCGGACGGAGCCTTGTACCGGAGGATAACAAGAGGGTAAGCCTCATACTTCACGCAATAGGGGATTTCGAGAGGATCTCCGATCATGCCGTGAATATCCTTGATTCCGCCAAGGAGATACATGAGAAGAACATAGGGTTCTCGGAGAGTGCCAAGCGTGAGCTTGAAGTGCTTTTCCGTGCATTGCAGGATATACTTGACATCACCGTGAAGGCATTTACCGAGCAGGATCTTTCCATTGCCCGCAAGGTAGAGCCTCTGGAAGAAGTGGTGGATGTACTGTGTGCAGAAATGAAGAACCGCCATGTGGAACGCCTTCAGGAAAAGATCTGCACCATAGAACAGGGATTTATCTTCACGGATCTTCTGACCAATGTGGAGCGTGTGTCCGATCACTGCTCCAATGTGGCGGTAAATCTCATACAGATAAGCGAGAACGCCTTCGACAATCACCAGTACCTCAATCAGCTGAAGAAAGAGGACAACGAGGAGTTCCTGCGCAAGTTCGATGAATACAGCCTGCGTTATCTGCTCCCTAAAATGTGATACAGACAAGTGACCGCTTTGCTGATGCAAAGCGTTCTCTGCGTAAAGGAGACAATATGAAGATAGTTACAGTCGGCCTGGGCCTTATCGGAGGCTCGCTCTGCAAGGCCATCAAGAAGCACACCAATCATCTTCTGGGCGGCATAGACATAGACCGCAAGGTGGTGAAGATGGCTCTGTCGCAGAATGCCATCGACTACGAAGCCAAGGATGTTTCCGAGGCGGACATCACCATAATTTCCCTCTTTCCGCCCGACATCATCACCTACATCAAGGAGAATGCCGACCAGTTCAAGGAAGGCTCCATCGTCATAGACACAGCCGGCATCAAGAAGATGATCGTCGATGAGGTCACAGACCTGCTTGCACAGCGTGATGTCACCTTTATCGGAGTGCACCCCATGGCAGGCCGTGAGTTTTCGGGATTTGAGTATTCCCTTGACGACCTTTTCGACAATGCCAGCTTCATCATGACGCCCACGGAAAAGACCCCCATCGAGGAACAGCGCATACTTGAAGACCTTGCCTACTCCATCCATTTCAAGAAGGTGGTCAAGGCTACTCCAGAAGAGCATGACCGTATAATAGCCTTCACCAGCCAGCTTGCCCATGTGGTGTCCAACGCATATATAAAAAGCCCCACACATCAGGAACAGCTCGGCTTCTCTGCGGGCTCCTTCCTTGACCTGACCAGAGTGGCAAAGCTGAATGAGAATATGTGGACGCCCCTTTTCCTCATGAACAAGGATCCCCTCTGCTTCGAGATAGATTACATCATACAGCGGCTGACCGAATACCGTGATGCCATTGCGGACAACGATGCCCAGAGACTGCATGATCTGCTCAGAGACGGCAGGATCCTGAAGGAAAACACGCCTGTATTCTGACAGATACATCACATATAAAACGCCTCCGTTCGGAGACAAAATGCCTCCCGAGGGAGACAAAACGCCTCCCAATGGAGGCGTTTATTTGTCAGTCCGTGATATCCGTCTGTATGTCGGATACGGAGTTTATGGATATGAGGGTGTAGCCCGTACCGTTTCGCATGACAGTGTAATTCATGTACTTGAACGGCTTGTACTGTGTGCTGTCCTGTATCCATGAGGGCATGGGAGCGACGTAGCCTACACGGAGGGTGTATACGTCCCCGTCCTTTGTGATGCTGTCTATCTCCGGAGAGTATGTGAAGACAGAGGGCTGTTCGGGGATGCGGTAGGAGCGTATGCTCGGATCGTAGTAGAAGGTCACGTCGGAATTTGATATGGTGTGATGCTCAAGGGTAAGGTTGCTGCCGAATATCTTGTCTGCGTGCTGTTCTATGTCGATCTCGGGCACGGTGATATAGTCGAAGTCACGGGAATATCTGTCCTTGTCGGCGTACATGATTATATCCCATGCCGCCGCACTTATCATGGTGTCATTGCGGAAATGCTGTGACTGCTCGAATGAGGGCGGATCGCATATCATGACGGGGTAGATAAACCTTTCAAGATCGTCCTTCAGTTCGTTGTTGTTGAGTATCCCCTGTGCCTTCCTGTACAGGAACACGCCCGTACAGCATATGCCCACGACAGACATTATCAGGACGAACAGACCCACGATGAAATGAAGGTGTCCGGTGGATGAGGGAGCCGCCTTTTCATCGGAAAGCTCGGTCATCTCGTTCACGTCTTCCTCAAATGCTTCATCGAGTATCGCCTTGATCTCGTTATCCTTCCTGACTTCATTGTTCTTTTTGTTCTTCTTGTTTCTGCTCATCTTATCTGACCGTTGCCGTCTATAAGGTACTTGTTTGAGGTGAGTTCATACAGTCCCATGGGACCTCTTGCGTGGAGCTTCTGGGTGGATATGCCTATCTCTGCGCCGAAGCCGAACATACCGCCGTCGGTAAATCTTGTGGATGCGTTGACGTAAACGCACGCCGAGTCCACCTCGGCACGGAATTTAGCCGCATTGGAAAGGTCGTTGGTCACGATACATTCGGAGTGTCCCGTGGAGTATTTTGCGATGTGCTCGATAGCCTGATCTATGTCATCGACCACTCTCACGGAGATGATGTAGTCGCCGAATTCGGTAGCGTAGTCCTCTTCGGTCACGGGTACGACACAGTCTCCGAGGATGGCGGCGGTAGCCTCATCACCTCTGATCTCCACATTATGCTCATCGAGCTTTGCCTTGACCATGGGAAGGAACTTGTCGGCGATGTCCCTGTGTACGAGAAGAGTCTCAAGTGCGTTGCAAACGGAAGGACGCTGTGTCTTGCCGTTGTCCGTGATCTCTGTGCCCATGCGCAGATCGGCGGATGCGTCTATGAAGATATGGCAGTTTCCCGAACCTGTTTCGATAACGGGAACGGTCGCATTCTCCACGACCGCACGAATAAGTCCTGCGCTCCCTCTCGGGATGAGCACATCCACATATCTGCACTTCATAAGAGCGGTGGTAGTCTCTCTTGAGGTATCATCGACAAACTGGATGATGTCCGGATCGAATATATCCTTTACCGCATCACGCATGATGTCGGATATGCACTTGTTGGAGTTATACGCTTCCTTGCCGCCCTTGAGGATGACGGCATTGCCTGTCTTGAGACAAAGGGTGGCGGCATCGGGAGTCACGTTGGGACGTGCCTCATATATCATGGCTATTACGCCGATGGGCACTCTTATCTTGGTGATGTGCAGTCCGTTGGGGCGGACGGTGCCGCTGTCTGTCCTGCCGATGGGGTCTTCGAGCTTGATAAGCTCACGGATAGAGCCGACGATCCCGTCGATGCGGCTGTCATCGAGCATGAGCCTGTCTACGAGGGAGGTACGCATACCGTTTGCCTTTGCTGCGGCGATGTCCTTCTCATTGGCGGAGAGAATCTCACTGCGCCTGCGGTCTATCTCGTCTGCGATGCGCCCGAGTGCGGTGTTCTTGGTCTGTGTATCTGCTGTGGCAAGTGTCTTCTTGGCACGGACAGCATTAAGTCCTAAGGTATCTGTGTAATTCATGGCAACTCCTGTCTGGTATCATTATCGGGATATCCTGTGTCTATCTCGGCGGACAGCACTCTCTCATCGGCTCTTATCTCCCCGAGAAGCGTCTGTATCTCCTCATCCGATGATGCGGTCACTGTCAGAGCCCTTACGGTGAAGGGGTCATCCGTGCCCCCGAAAGGCTCCATGCCGAACTGCGTGAGGAAACTTCCGATATCCTCTTCCGATGTACCCTGTTGAAATCTGATGATAAGGCAGTGGGCAGCCGCAGGGCTGCTCTCATCCGTATATGCGGCTGTATCTATGATAAGTTCTCCCGAGCCTGTCATGGTGGCTTTCTCTGTTTCCGTCACGGTACACGCCGTAAGGCACAGCATGAGGAGGATCATCATATGCTTCATTATCATCACCCAACATATTATACCACATAATCGGAGAATAATCAATAGATATATCAAAATTTTAAGACCGAGGGGGCGTATCATAACTCCGATGGGGCGCAGGCACCGCCCGACCTTGCGATTAAACGGAAGTGAGCCGACAGATACATCGAATACATAAAGCAGGATAAACGTGCTTAAACTCAGAACGGGTGCAGGCACCGCCTGCCCTGCCGAGCCGTTCAGCGTATGTCCCTTACAAATGAATGAACGAAATGGGCGCAGGCACCGCCTGCCAGTCGAGCCGTTCAGCGTATGTCCTCTACAGATGAATGAACGAATGGGGTGCAGGCTCAGCCTGCCCTGCCGAGCCGTTCAGCGTATGCCCTCTACAAATGGATGAACGAATTGGGTGCAGGCTCAGCCTGCTGAATGAACGAATGGGGTGTGGGCACCGCCCACCAAAATTTTGAAAACCCCTTGACAAATCAGGGAGAAAGGGGTATAATTACCTAAAAGGATATATCAGCGGAAATCTGTTCTGCCGACCGGTGCAAGGCAGCGGGACGGTGCTTTGCGGATAGTTCCCTTCAGATCGAGGTGAAACAAATGGAGGCTATGGAAATGGAACTCGATATGCTTGAAAAGGTGACCGGAGGAGTTGCTGCTGCCGATGACAAAGAGGCTATGGAGACTTTCAAGACTGCATGGAGCGCACTCGGGCTCGATTCAAAGTATAAGTCTCATGTCCGCAATCAGGTGGGAGACAACTGGATCAAGGACGGCTGTGTGGTAAGTGCAGAGGACTACATCAATTCATGGCTCGCCGGTAAGTAATGTCCGGTCTGTGGGAATATGTTTAAGATCGTAAGCCGTGATGTCTCTTTCGGGGTGTCACGGCTTTTTAGGGGCGGTGCCCCGAAACCCTGCGGGGTTTTTGAACTTATTTGGTCAATTATTAAAGGAATATCCATTGCATATTTTCTTGTAATGTGATATAATGGATAAAATCACATTCGGAGGTCTTTGAACATGAAGGCACTTATCATAGGCTGCGGCGGAGTCGCAAGCGTTGTAATACACAAATGCTGTCAGAACAGCGAAGTCTTTACCGATATAATGATAGCTTCACGCACCAAGGCAAAGTGCGATGCTCTCAGGGATAAGCTGCAGGGGACTACATCCACCAATATCTCCACTGCCCGTGTGGATGCGGACAACGTTCCCGAACTGGTGGCGCTCATGAAGGAGTATGAGCCTGACATCTGCATCAATGTGGCTCTTCCCTATCAGGATCTGCATATCATGGATGCCTGCCTTGAATACGGCTGCGACTACCTTGACACTGCCAACTACGAACCCGAGGACACGGCTAAGTTTGAATATTCGTGGCAGTGGGCGTACAGGGAGAGATTTGAGAAGGCGGGGCTTACCGCAATACTCGGATGCGGCTTTGACCCCGGCGTTACGGGCGTATTCTGTGCGTATGCCCAGAAGCATTACTTTGACGAGATAAATTACATCGATATACTTGACTGCAATGCAGGCGACCACGGCTATCCCTTCGCCACCAACTTCAATCCCGAGATAAACATCCGTGAGGTGAGCGCAAAGGGCTCGTATATCCAGGACGGCAAGTGGGTAGAGACTGAGCCTATGGAGATAAAGCGTGTGTACGACTTCCCCGAGATAGGCGAAAAGGATATGTATCTCCTGCATCATGAGGAGCTTGAATCACTTGCACTCAACATCAAAGGCATCAAGCGCATCCGCTTCTTCATGACCTTCGGACAGTCCTACCTTACGCACCTGAAATGCCTTGAGAACGTGGGCATGACATCCATTGAGCCTATCAACTACAACGGCATGGAAATAGTGCCTCTCCAGTTTCTGAAGGCTGTGCTTCCCGATCCTGCCTCCCTTGGCCCGAGGACTAAGGGAAAGACCAATATCGGCTGCATAATGCAGGGCAAGAAGGACGGCAAGGACGTAAACTACTATGTATATAATGTATGCGTGCATGAGGAGTGCTATGCAGAGGTAGGCTCCCAGGCGATCTCCTATACAACGGGCGTTCCTGCCATGATCGGTGCGATGATGGTGCTCACGGGAAAGTGGAAGCGTCCCGGTGTGTACAATGTGGAGGAGTTTGATCCCGATCCGTTCATGGATGCACTGAATAAGTGGGGACTTCCCTGGAAAGAAACTTTTGAACCGAAACTTGTGGACTAAGGACGTGATCGGATGAAAAGACGTTATGCTGCACTGGTGTCCTGTCTGGTGATGACGGCGGCTGCAGGGGGGACTGCCTTTGCACAGCCCTACCTTTCGGATACATCAGTCACACTCGGGGTGGGTGATACCGCAGGCGTCAGACTGATGGACTGCACGGGCAAGACGGTCTGGGAGACGAGCAACAAGGCGGTCTTCCACTATGAGGACGGTATAGTTACCGCTCTGGGCGAAGGTACTGCCACCCTTACCGCACGCAACGGCGGAAAGAGCTATGTATGTACCGTCACTGTATCCGGTCAGTCGAAAGGTACTTCCAATGCCGATGCGTGGTCGGATCGGGTGTCGGCGGATCATACCATCCAGCCCGGCGAAGACGTGACACTATGGGCGGATGTGGGCGGCTCAGGCGTGATGGTGCGCTCGGATAATGCGGCATCCCTCAGCATAAAGCTGGGCAGCATGAATGACGGCGTCATCCCTGTGACGGTCACCGGTCTGTCCGCAGGCGTGGGTCATGTCTATGTGTACAGCGATGATGAGGTGGTCGAGTCCTTTACTGTGCTGGTGACATCCGACGGGACTGCCGCCGATGTGCAGAGCACTGCTTCGACACCCCAGCTCCAGGTGCTGGATCTCATCAATGCGGAGCGTGAGGCGCAGGGACTGGAGCCCTATGTTTACGACGATGAGATCGCAGAGTGCGCAAAGATCAGAGCCGAAGAACTGACTGTCAAGTTCTCACATACACGTCCTGACGGGACAAAGGGCGTGGATATCATTACCGGAGGCACAGGCACCGTGGGCGAGAATCTGGGCAGGGGATTCAAGTCGGCAAGATCCGTGTATAACGCATGGATGAGGTCGAAAGGGCATCGTGCCAACATCCTTTCCGATAAGTTTACCCGAATTGGTGTGGGATACAACAAGAAGGGGAACTGCTGGGTTCTCCTGCTTTCGGACTGAACGCAGCAAGTGCAGGCGTTTTTGGGACGGTATATCTTGTCAATATGCAATTTACACAAAGTTGATGTGATATTTTAGTCAATTGAGTTTGCTTTTTGACTTGACATTTGATGCTAAATATTATATACTATAATAAGTGTAAAACACTATATGTTGTGGTCACTTAAATACATGACCACTAAATATAGTGTTTTTGTTTGATAGAAAGATAAGGAACATTTAAAAGGGGTAAAGCGATGATAACTCACATCATAAAGAGGGACGGCCGTAAGGATACATTCAATATAGAAAAGATAGCCAAAGCCATATACAAGGCTGCCATCGCAGTCGGCGGCAGCAATTACGATGTCGCCATGGATCTGGCTGTGAAGGTGTGCGATCTTTGTGAGAAGACCTACGGATCAAGGAGCACTCCCACAGTAGAGCAGGTGCAGGACTGCGTGGAGAAGGTGCTCGTTGAGGAAGGCCACGCAAGGACTGCCAAGGCATATATCCTCTATCGTTCAGACAGGACAAGGGCGAGGGAGATGAATACCCGCCTGATGAAGATATATGAGGATCTTACCTTCAAGCCTGCCAAGCAGAGCGACATAAAGCGTGAGAACGCTAATATCAACGGTGACACCGCAATGGGCACGATGCTCAAGTACGGCTCTGAGGGCGCAAAGCAGTTCTATGAGATGTACATTCTTGACAAGGAAGTGGCAAGGGCGCACCGTGAGGGAGATATACACATCCATGACCTTGACTACTATACCCTTACATCGACCTGCTGCCAGATAGACCTTATCAAGCTGTTCAAAGGCGGCTTCTCCACGGGTCACGGATATCTGAGAGAGCCCAATGACATCTCCAGCTATGCGGCTCTTGCCTGCATCGCCATACAGTCCAATCAGAACGATCAGCACGGCGGTCAGAGTATCCCCAACTTTGACTATGCCATGACGGACGGTGTGCGCAAGACTTACAGAAGGCACTATGTTTACAACATTGCACGATGCCTTGAAATGATGGGACTTCTTGACAACGGGCAGGAGATCTCCGATACCATTGCAGCTGAGATAAAGGCGGAGAAGAATATATACCCCGTACTTGACAATAACAACGGCTACAAAGAGGCGGAGTTCGAAAAGCTCTGCAAGTATGTATCTCCCGAAATGGCAGAGCGTATACAGAAGTATACCGCCATGAACACTGCAAAGGAGATAGACAGGGCTACTTATCAGGCTATGGAGGCACTTATCCATAACCTCAACACCATGAACAGCCGAGCAGGTGCGCAGGTGCCTTTCTCCTCCATAAACTACGGACTTGATACCTCCAGTGAGGGGCGCATGGTGATAAAGAATGTCCTCCTTGCGCAGGAGGCAGGCCTTGGCAACGGAGAGACGCCCATATTCCCCATACACATATTCAAGATAAAGGAAGGCATCAACTACAATAAGGAAGACCCCAACTACGATCTGTTCCGTCTGGCGTGCAGGGTGTCCGCCAAGAGACTGTTCCCCAACTTCTCCTTTATCGATGCGCCCTTCAACCTTCCCTACTACAAGAAGGGCGACTATAACACGGAGGTCGCATACATGGGCTGCCGCACAAGAGTAATGGCGAACCATTATGACCCGACCCGTGAGATAGTGACGGGCAGAGGAAACCTGAGCTTTACTTCCATAAATCTTCCCCGTCTTGCCATACTTGCAGACCATGACATAGACAAGTTCTTTGAGTCCCTGGAACAGAAGATGGATCTTGTGGTGGGTCAGCTCCTTCACAGATTCGGCATACAGGCGCAGAAGACCGTGCGAAACTTCCCCTTCCTTATGGGACAGGGCATATGGATAGATTCCGAGAAGCTGGGCCCTGATGAGCCTGTGGGCGAGGTGTTCAAGCACGGTACGCTCACCATCGGATTTATCGGACTTGCGGAATGCCTTAAAGCCCTGATCGGTGTGCATCACGGCGAGAGCAAGGAGGCACAGGAACTGGGGCTTAAGATAATAGGCAGGATGAGAGCCCGCATGGATGAGGAGACTGAAAAGACAGGACTCAACTTCTCTGTCATCGCTACTCCCGCAGAGGGACTTTCGGGCAGATTTATCCGCATGGACAGGGAGAGATTCGGCGAGATCCCCGGCGTGACCGAAAGACACTATTACACCAACTCCTTCCATGTCCCTGTATACTATCCTATCAACGCATATGACAAGATACAGATAGAGGCTCCCTATCATGCACTGACAAACGGAGGACACATCAGCTATGTTGAACTGGACGGAGATCCTGTCAACAATATAGATGCCTTCGAGAAGATAGTCCGCTGCATGAAGGAGGCCGGCATAGGATACGGCTCGATAAACCATCCTGTGGATCGTGACCCTGTGTGCGGATATTCCGGCATAATCAATGATGTATGCCCCCGCTGCGGCAGACGTGAGGAAGAACACGGATATGTTCACGAGAGGATAAGAAGGATCACTACCTGCGGTTAAGCAAGTTTATTCAAATGGATGCTGAACAGATAATGAAGAGTGAAGATCTGACAGGTACGCTGCGCATAGCAGGTACTGTGCATGACTCCATTGTTGACGGACCCGGGATAAGGTTTTCCCTATATGTACAGGGATGCCCTCACGCTTGTGAGGGCTGTCACAATCCGCAGACGTGGAGCTTTGACGGGGGACAGGACAGACCCCTGAGGGATATATACAATGAGATCATCGCCGACCCCCTCCTTGACGGGGTGACATTCAGCGGAGGTGAGCCTTTCTGCCATGCTCACAAGCTCTATCTTCTCGGTGCGTTGCTCCGCAGGACGGGACTCAACATCGTGACATACACGGGCTACACCTTTGAACAGCTAACGAAGCTCGGAAATGAAAAGAACTGCTTCGGGGAGCTGCTTTCGGTGACGGATATACTTGTGGACGGCAGGTTTGAACTGGAACATCGGGATCTTACCCTGCTGTTTCGGGGAAGCAGCAATCAGAGGCTGATAGATGTGCCTGCCAGCATGAAGGCGGGCAAGGTGGTCTTATGGGAAAACTGAGAGCCTTACCTGTTCTGATGGCGATGATGCTGTTCGGATGCTCATCGGGAAGCAGGACGGGCGGAGAGTTCACAGGAATGCTCTCTGCCGACCCTGCAAATCTTGATCCGCAGATGGCATCTGATGAGGCTTCGTACAATGTGATACGGAACATATATGCCACCCTTGTGGACACGGACAATGAGGGCATGATAAGATGCTATGCGGCGGATGACTACCATATCAGCGACGACGGCCTTGAATACATATTCTATCTGAGGAGCGGCATAATGTGGAAGGGTGAGCATGACCCTGTGCCGCTGACGGCGGATGATTATGTCTTTGCCTACGAGAGACTGATGGATCCTGTGACAAATTCGCCTCATAAGGATATGTTTGCAGACATAAAGACAATCTATGCGGTGGATGAAAAGACGCTGGTGATAGATCTGTATGAACCTAACTGCGACTTCCTGAAGAAGATGGCACATCCTGCCTTCTCCCCATGCAACAGGGAGCTTTTTCTCTCGACGGAAGGGCGCTACGGGATGTCGGCGGAGGATACTTATGCCTGCGGAGCGTTCTATATATCGGAATGGAATTACGATCCCTACTGGGTCGGGAATCATATCACCCTGACAAAGATACGGAGCAATTCCTTTGAGGGATTTGTCACATCTCCTGATACGGTGGATCTGCTGATCGAGCCTGAGGAAACGCCCGACATCTGCGTGTATGAAGGCGGAGAGGTGGCGAAGGGGTACAAGCTGTCGGATGCCTACTACCCCGGGCTGTCCCTGCTTGTGTTCACCGACAAGCTGAGCGATGACATGAGGGAGCAGCTCTTTGCCGTGGCGTGCGGGGCAGGGGATACATCGGACGATGAGCACAGGCGTGCCTATGCCTATGTGCCTCCGTCGATGACGGTGATGAACCAGAACTACCGTGACATATTCCCCGATTCGAGGGGATATGTCAGGAGCATCGCAGATACGGCGGAGGGGTTTGACAAGGAACTGTTCCATGCGATGCTCATTCCCGATGACTATACCTCATATGACACGATAAACAGGATAATCGATATGTTCGCTGAGTGCGGATACTACTGCGATCCGATGTATCTTGAGGAAAAGGAACTCGAAGAGCGCATAGGCACGGGCTACAATGACCTGTATGTATTCACGGTGAAGGCTGATCTCAACTCTGTGGACGATCTCTTTGCCAAGATATACTCTGAGTGCGGTCTGTCGGATAACGTGCTGTATTATCTGTCCTCCCAGAGCGAGGTGTCGGCAAAGGCGAAATACTCCGATCAGCTGGAGAATATGCTGATAAATGAGAAGGTCGTCCTGCCGCTCACATATGAGAGCGTGCGCATCCAGTCGAGGAATGACATAAGCGACTATCGCTATGATCCCTTTGTGGGGACGTTTAACTACAAATATATGACAGGCGAGAAATAAGCTGCCATAATTCATTTAAAATTCATAATTATTTTAAATAATATGGTATATTTCCGCCTGTCAATATAGTATAATATAATAGTTGTTGGTGCTGATTTAGCTCAGTTGGTAGAGCACATCCTTGGTAAGGATGAGGTCGCCGGTTCAAATCCGGCAATCAGCTCCATTTTTTTTGCCATTCTGCACATATGTGAGGACATTGTCGGATATCCCTTTCAGCATCGGTAATGACTGTGAAACAGCATGGTGTATTTTTTTGTCGGCTTGTCAAGGATTTTTCTGAAAACAATACGGGATATGTCGCATCCTTTTCATAAAGGGTGTGTTTTTTGTTTTTCTGCGATCCTCTTCTTCGATACATTGTACGTAGCCGTTATAGTTTAAGCTAAGAAGGGAATACGAACAATAACAAGTATTTCACAGTCTGAGTCGGGGACTGCGCATCGCTAAACGGAAATGAACGGTTGAGGGTAAATTACAGGATAAAAACTTTGATTCTTTGCGGTGTACCTGCTTTGAGGGTATGCCGCATTTTTCTTGCAAAGGTGAAAAAAATCTGCTATAATAGTTTTTAGAAATAATCCATGCCACTACCCAACCTTTTCAGATTTCTCCGCACTATATATATGAAATCGCGTCCGGAGGGCTTTCACAATGGATAAGAAAACAGCAGACAAGACCATATTTGAGTACCGTGACA
>JAFUHM010000058.1 GCA_017468865.1 Oscillospiraceae bacterium
TAGGTCATATTATCACCCGGATATGTAGTTTTATCTGTCATGAAAAGCAGCTGTGCTGCATGACTTATACATTATAACACATTATGCCGAAAAATGCAAGAGATATGCCGATTTTTATAGCGCGTCAGGGTAGTTATATTCAAAATAATTGCGGACTCAGCCTGCCTGCCGGGCCGTGCAGAGTACGACCGTTACAAATGGATGAACGAATCGGGTGTGGGCACCGCCTGCCCGCTATGATGGATTTATTTGTACCATCAGTTTTTGTAATCTTTTGTTAACTCAAAATTAACAAACTTTCGTTTTAAATGTGATACAATAGAATATATATAACTATACTTCTTATCCATATTTACAGTAGGAAGCAATTATGAAAAATAAACAGACTGCTAAGGATAAAAGAATAAAAACGGGGTTTAAAACGACGATAATCGCACGCATTATCCGTCTTACCTCAATATCTGTGGCTGCTGCCGTACTGATAACCACCGGCATTAATCAGATGATACTGCTGTCACAGATACAGCAGTCCACGCTTGATGAGGTAATGCTGCTGACTACGTCCTATTCATCGGCAATAGCCAATGCAGACATATACAGCAATCCCGGCTTTATGGACTCCCTCTTTACCGACCTGAGCGAAAAGGGCAGGTATCAGGGGATAGGATTTGTATTCTCCAAACAGGGCTTTGTAGTGTCGGAGACACATACCGATCTTCTGGCAAAGGGTGATGACATCATCGACAAGGGCAATAAAGATCCCGCATTTGCCGAACTGGCGATAATGACCAAAAAGGCAAATCCGCCTACCACCACCCTCGACAGCGCCCTTGAGAACATCAAGCTCAAAGCGAACCAGGAGATCATCACCATAAACGGGAAGAAATACTTTGCAGGATGGGCAAATGTGCCGAATTATGATACCCTCTTCGTCATGGTCATGCTTCCGTACAGAGAGGTGCTGAGCGGATTTTCTACTGCCATGATGGTGGTGCCCGTGGTCGGTATGCTGTCAGTTGCGGTTGCCGCAGTCCTTTCCATACTCATTGCGGCAAAGATAACGGAGCCTATCTCCCTTGCCTCAAAGAGGCTCGGTGAACTTTCACGGGGCGACCTGCACTCACCCACCCCTGTCACCGATCAGAACGATGAGACAAAATTCCTGCTCGACTCCCTTTCGCTTACGCTCAACTCCGTCCGCTCCTATATTGCTGATATACAGCGTGTCCTTTCCTCAGTGGCAGATGGAGATCTCACCGTAAGACCTGAGGCGGACTACAAGGGCGATTTTGAGAGCGTGAAGGTATCGCTTGAAAAGATATTGTCATCCCTTTCCGCTACATTTACCGAAGTACAGCGTGCCGCTGACTCCGTAAACTCATGTTCGGCAAGCGTATCCAACGGCACAGCCTCCCTCTCCAGGAACGTCACGGAAGCGGCGGACGCATCCAACCAGCTCGCACGCAGCCTTGAGAGCGTGAGTGAGAGGATAAGCACCAATGCCCGTGAAGCCGATCATGCCCGTGAGATGACCCTCAAGGCGGACAGCTATTCCGTGCAGAGTGCGGAGAACATGAGACAGATGATGAAGGCTATATCCGATATCGAGCAGACCTCCTCACAGATAGAGACGATCATCGACGTCATAGACGACATAGCCTTCCAGACCAATATCCTCGCACTCAATGCCGCTGTTGAGGCTGCCCGTGCAGGGGATGCAGGCAGGGGCTTTGCGGTAGTTGCGGATGAAGTCCGCTCCCTTGCCATGAAGTCATCCGAGGCCGCAACTCAGACACGGGAACTCATAAGCAACTCCCTGCGCTCGGTGCAGAACGGTTCACGCCTTGCGAAGGAGACGGAGCAGAACATACATGATGTTACCGAAATGGTGGGCAGTGCTACGGAGATAGTCGAACAGATCGCACTCTCCGCAGGAGTTCAGGCGAAAGCCGTTACCAGCATAAACAGCGGCATGGCGACTATCAACAGCCGTATAACGGAAAACTCACAGACTGCCGAACAGAATGCGGCGATCTCCGAAGAACTGAGCGGTCAGTTTGAAACACTCAACAAGATGATAAACAGATTCAGGTTCAGAAAGAACTAAATTATCGGACAGGATGATATATCCTGTCCATTTTTTTACATTAAAAACAGATTAGAAAAATAAGGATTTACTGAAAAAATGATAAAATCCTTGACACAGGCACTTTTTTGTGATATTCTTTATACATGAGGTCGGAACAAAGACCGAACATATAAAGGAGGACACTTACAATGAGTGAATTTTTTGACAGACTTTCCGAGGCTCTCACATCTACCGGCAAGAACGTTGGCGACAAGGCCAAGGCAAAGAGTGATGAGGTCAAGCTCCTTTACAAGGTAGGAACCGAAAAAAAGGCTCTTGACATAATATTCACCGAACTGGGCAAGGCATACTATGAGGAATACAAGGAAGCACCTTCCGAGGAACTTGCTGCTCTGGTATCCGAAGCCACCATCAAGTCCACAGAGATCGCTGCTCTTGAGGATCAGATCAGGACTATCAAGGGTGTATATGTATGCCCCAACTGCGGTGCTGACATCCCCCTGGAATATGATTTCTGCGGCAAATGCGGTACCAAGGTTGAAAGACCTGCTCCTCCCGCTGAGGAAACAGCTGAAGAGGAAGTCCAGATCAAGGTCGAAGTTGACCCCGATTCTGCCGACAGCACCGAAGAATAACTTTTGCTAACCTACTTTTTAACGAATACCTTCCTTAAAAAATATTCCCCCTGCAATGGGGGAATATTTTTCTAAGCTTGCTTTTATCAAGCAAGCGTGAGCCGCAGGCCCTCTCCCCCTTCACATTACCTACGGGGGATATGGCTTGCGGTTATTCTTCGTAAATTCTCTTTATACGCTGATCTGTGGTGGGCTTGTCACGGAAATCGGTGTTCACCTTAGCGATCTCATCCACAACTTCCATACCCTCGATGACCTTGCCGAAAGCAGCATACTGACCGTCAAGATGGGGCGCATCTGCGTGCATTATGAAAAACTGCGAGCCTGCCGAATCCGGATCCATTGCCCTTGCCATGGAGAGAACTCCCCTTGTGTGCTTCAGATCGTTCTTAACGCCGTTAGCGGCAAACTCACCCTTGATATGCCATCCGGGGCCGCCTGTGCCTGTACCCTGGGGGCAGCCGCCCTGTATCATGAAACCGGGGATCACACGATGGAAGATAAGCCCGTCATAGAACCCATCCCTTACCAGCTTGAGGAAATTCTCAACGGTGACGGGAGCTGTTTCGGGATAAAGCTCTGCCTTCATGATACCGCCGTTTTCCATTTCGATAACTATCATTTTTTACCTCCGTACCCCATGCAGGGGGATCATTTTTTAGCCTTTACAGTGGTGCTGTAACGGCTTTCCTCATGAGTGGACTTTTCCTTATACATCAGATTGTCTGCTTCCTTGATAAGGTCGTCCACATGAAGATCACAAACTATTTTCTTATATGCCGTACCCATGGAAACGCCTACCTTGTACGGCTTGCCTGAGCTGCTGTTGAACTCACTGAGCCTGTTGGAAAGCTCCTCCATCAGATGCCTGGAATGCTTGACAGGGGCACGCTGGGTAATGGATGCGATTATAAACTCATCTCCGCCGAAACGGGCGCAGATCTCATTATCGCCCCAGATGGCGCACATGGCGTCGGTTATCGCCCTGATGGCGATGTCCCCCTCGGAGTGGCCGTAGGTATCGTTTATGGTCTTCAGTCCGTCCATATCGACGGAAACGATCACCATATAATAAGTGCGTGTATCGTCAAGGGCAAGAGCTATACATCTGCTGATCTCGTTATAGAATCCCCGCCTGTTGTAAAGGCCTGTGTGATCCCGTACATAAAGCTCCTGAAGCTCGGATATCACCTTGCGCATGACGGACTGGGTGTTGGCTATCTCAAGAGAATGATTGAGATTTCGTGTGTATTTGGGAAGGCGCTTCAGATCGCCGTTATCCCTTTTGAGCTGGACATGGGGGAGCACGGAAGTCACACCGTATCCCACATTCATATCCTGGAAATGCACCGGGAAGAACAGCAGTACTCCGAACTCATCAAGTGCCTTCTCCATAGATACGGGCACCTTCGCACAGTAGGGCGGTGTCCTCTCCCCTTTGAACACTTCACACAGCACAAGCTGCATCCGTCCGGGGTCGGTGGTGTTGGACAGATACTTGCTGTAATCGGAGGAGATGCTCATAAAATGCTCGCTGATGCACAGGCTGTAATAGCACATCGCATAATTGAGCGAATACCTGCAAACGTGCTGTGCCACCTCGGCTATATCCTCGGAGGAAGCCACCGCATCGGTGAGAGCGTGCATATCCGTATCGGTCGCAGTGTCAAGGGTGGTGATGTCGAACAGAAGTGATATGCTGCCCGATGCCTCCCTGTAATCGACGGGCTTGCAGCCGCAGGAATGTGTAAGTCTTATCTTATGATCTATCAGTGCGAAATTATCCTGCTGCCGTCCCCTCATATGAGCGACCACGGCATCCACTGCCTTTTCCCCTGCAAGCTCCACATCCTGCTTGGCGGTGGTGAGCCTGGGGATATGGAACTGTTCGTCAAAAATACCGTCAAATCCTGTAACGATCACGTCCTTGGGCACCAGATATCCGTACTCGGTCAGCTTTGCACAGACTGCCATCGCCATGCTGTCATTTGCACAGATGATCGCATCGGGCAGCGGCTTGCCCGATGTGAGGAGCTTGTCCATTTCCGTTCTTGTGGGACCCGACCAGAAATTGCCGTACATTATGTCATCATCGGTCAGTTCGAGCCCGTGCTCCGCCATGACCTTGCGGCAGCTTGCTATCCTCTCATCGGAAAAGGCATTATCCCTCATGCCTGCCATCATGGATATGCGCTTGCAGCCGTGCTTTACGATGATGTGACGGACTATCGCCTCAAATGCGGCGGTATAGTTGTACAGTATATTGTAGCAGCCCTCAATGGGACGGTCAACACAGACTACGAATATCCCCTTTTCCCGTGCGGTGTTGATGATCTTCATCAGCACATCCTGTTCCTTTATCGTCTCGGAAAGGATGATAAGCCCGTCAAGCCTGTCATAGTCGATATAATCAAAGATGGTGAACTCGCCCGCATAGTATCTGTTCGTGCGCAGCTCCGCTCCGCAGTTATATACCAGAAGGCCGTAGCCGTACTCTGCTGCCCGCCTGTAACAAGCCGAATAGAAATCGGACGGTGTATATTCATTTATTCTTGCGACGCATAAACCGATGCAGCGTTTCATAATACACCCCCCAAATCCTGTCTTTGCATAGACATTGTTATTATATCACATCATACTGCAAATGTCAATTGCCTGATGGTATAAAATAACAGACATAATTTGTGAAAAAAATAGAGGACGGCATCTTTGGCAGGATGCCATCCGTTATCTGATGTCAGTCGTGCAGCTTGCGCTTGTCTATCACTCGTACAGCCTTGCCCTCGCTGCGTGCGATGGACTTGGGAGCCACAAGATGTATCTTGGGTGTGATGCCGAGCATGGTCTTCAGGGCTGAAGACAGAGCCTTTTCACGCTTGGGTATCTCGTAGTCAAGCGCATCGGCAGGTCTTTCGAGCATCACATCGAATGTATCGGTGTTGTTCACACGGTCAACAACTATCTGATAATTGGGTGCATATCCGTTGGAAACGAGGACTGCCTCGATCTGTGAGGGGAATACGTTCACGCCTCTGATTATCATCATATCATCGCTTCTGCCCATGGGCTTTGCCATCTTGATGAGGGTGCGTCCGCAGGAGCATTTGCCCTTGGTGAGCACGCATATATCCCTTGTACGGTAGCGAAGGAGAGGGAACGCCTTCTTCGTGATGGAGGTGAACACCAGCTCACCCTTTGAGCCTTCGGGAAGCACCTCTCCCGTATCGGGGTCGATTATCTCGGGGATAAAGTTGTCCTCGTTGATGTGCATACCGCTCTGCTCACAACATTCAAAGGCAACGCCCGGGCCGCTTGTCTCGGTAAGTCCGTAGATGTCATATGCCTTTATGCCGAGAAGCTCTTCTATCTGCCTGCGCATCTCATTAGTCCAGGGCTCTGCTCCGAAGATGCCTGCCTTGAGCTTGATATCATCGGGAGTGAGTCCCATCTCGTGAAGAGTCTCTCCTATATATGCGGCATATGAAGGAGTGCAGCAGAGGATCGTCGAGCCGAGATCCTGCATAAACTGTATCTGACGCTCTGTGTTGCCCGATGACATGGGGAGGGTAAGACATCCCACCTTATGCGAGCCGCCGTCAAGTCCTGCGCCGCCCGTGAAAAGACCGTATCCGTAGCATACCTGCACCACATCATCGGATGTGCCGCCTGCCGCTGTTATGGCACGGGCTGTGCAGTCGTTCCACATATCAATGTCTTCCTGTGTATAGAAAGCCACCACTCTCTTGCCTGTCGTGCCGCTGGTCGAATGGATGCGCACGCAGTCCTTGAGAGGGACAGCAAGCAGTCCGTAGGGATAGGCATCACGAAGATCCGCCTTTGAAATGAAAGGCAGCTTATGCAGATCATCTATGGTCTGTATATCCTCGGGCTTGACGCCCTTCTTATCCATGAGATCCCTGTAATAGGGTACATTCTCATATACATGCTTTACCTGAGCGCAAAGCCTTTCATTCTGCAGCTTGGTCATGTCCTCTCTGGACATACACTCGATTTCTTCATTCCAGTACATAAATGCCTCCAACTAACTATCTGTCTATACCCGCAGGAAAGTCTGACGATGCTATTATATCATAAAATCAGGGAATAATCAATAGGTAATACAAATATTTTCAACCGGTTAAAAGTATCTTAAAATGGGTGCAGGGTAAGCCTGCTTATATCATATGTATTTGTCTGCTGTGTTATTAATATTCTGCATTCTCTGCAAAAAGCCTTCCCCGAAGGGAAGGACATTTTTATCTTTCGATTATCTGCTCTCTTGAAGGGCCGACACCGACCATCTTAACGGGGCATTCGCAAAGCTGCTCAAGGCGTGCGATATAATCACGGCACACCTGCGGGAGCTCATCAAAGCTGCGGCAGCCTGAAATGTCATCCGTAAAGCCCTTGAATTCCTCATATACGGGCTCGCATCCTTCAAGTCCCTCGAGTGTGGGAGGGAAGTCACGGATGATGCTTCCGTCGGGGCACTTGTACGCTACACAGACCTTCAGCGTATCAAGCCCTGCCAGGGTATCGAGCTTATTTATGCAAAGGCATGAGAGACCGTTCACACGGACAGCATGGCGGACGATGACGGAGTCGAACCATCCCGTGCGGCGGGGCCTGCCTGTAATGGTGCCGAATTCTCCGCCCTTTTCACGGATGTAATCGCCGTCGGCATCCTCAAGCTCGGTAGGGAAGGGGCCCTTGCCGACTCTCGTGGTATAAGCCTTGGCTACGCCGTATATGCCCTTTATCATCATGGGGCCTATGCCCGTACCTGTGCATACGCCTGCGGAGAGCGGATGGGATGAGGTAACATAGGGGTAGGTGCCGAAGTCGATATCGAGAAGTGTAGCCTGAGCACCCTCAAAAAGAATGGTCTTGCCTGCCTTGTCAGCCTCATAGGTAAGAACGGATACATCAGCCATGTACTTCTTCAGTTCCTGACCATAGCCGATATACTCCTCAATGACCTTTTCAAGATCGATCGCTTCGCCGCCGAAGACGTTGGTGATGATGGCATTGCGGAGCTTGCCCGTTGCCATTGCCTTCTCACGGAAGATGTCGGGATTTACCAGATCGTAGAAGCGAAGTCCGCTGCGCTCATACTTATCCATGTAGGTAGGGCCGATGCCTCTGTGAGTGGTGCCTATATCCTTGTTGCCCCTGAACTGCTCGGAAAGTCCGTCAAGAGCGATATGCCACGGCATGATGATATGAGCCCTGGGATCGATCTTGAGATTGTCAAAGGAAATGCCCCTTGCGGAAAGGTCATGTATCTCGCCCAGGATGTCCTTGGGATCGAGTACGACACCCGCACCGATAAGGCAAAGAGTATCCTTGTAGAGGATGCCCGACGGGATAAGATGAAGCTTGTATACTTCGCCGCCGTTCTTGACGGTGTGACCTGCATTGTTGCCGCCCTGGGCACGGACTACCACATCAGCACGGGATGCCAGCAGGTCAATTATCTTGCCCTTGCCTTCATCGCCCCACTGGGTACCTATAACTATATTGGCAGACATTTTAATTCCCCATTTCTATGTCATACGTTGTACAAAAACACATACACTTTATTATACCATATGATCGGTATATTGTCAAGATGATATGAATAATTTTTTTACTGTTTTTTCGGTGCCGACAAAAAATGGTTCACAAGCAAAGATCAGGCATGATACCGTATCAGTCCGTATAGAATCCTCTCTGACCCGTAGGAGCCATGTTCCTTACCTTCATATCCGTGATGCGGACATATGTTCCCTTGGAGACAGCGATGATAAGTTTGTCTATCATTTCCTCCTCTGCCTCAAGCTCGGCTTCCACCGTACCGTCCGGAAGGTTCCTCACATAGCCCGACACACCGTAGAGCTGTGCCGCCTTCTCCGCTCTCCATCTGAAGCCGACTCCCTGCACATCACCGATGAAGATGATATGTCTGCGAACTGTCATATACTCCGCCTCACTTTTTGTGTATTGTCGTTTGCTGCTGTGATACAGTCACGCCCACGGTTATTATACCACTTTTGCAGGAATAATTCCAGTCACTTCTTGCCGACTTGAGCCGTTTTAAAAAAAAAATTCAAAATCTTATCAAAATCTATTGAATTTTCTTTTCGTTTGTGCTACAATATAGGTATCGGATATGCTCTGCATGAGAGGGGCTATTCTTATTCTAAACCTAAGGAGGTTCTGTTTACATGAACAGAAAGATAAAAGGCGCGATAAGTCGGTTGGCTGCCGGGGCTCTTGCCCTGTCATTGGCTGCTGTTTCTTCCGGCTGTCAACAGCAGAACCAATCAAACGGCACGATAGTAGTTATCGCACAGACCCGGGGAGTTCAGTTCTGGGATCTGCTCAAAACAGGTGCAGAGGAAGCAGGAAATGAGCTCAACTACACCATTGAGTATTACGACACCGAATCCGCCAACGATGTTGAGACACAGAAGACCTATCTTCAGCAGGCTGTCAACAACAACGTCAAGGGCATAATCGTTGCACCCTGGTCGCCTACCGACCTCAACTCCGAGATCGAAAAGGCATACAGTGCAAAGATCCCCGTGATCACCGTATCGTCAAACGCCACTTATCCCGGCATCGACTCATATATCGGTTCGGATAACACATCCGCAGGTCAGATCGCAGGAAGAAATCTTTCCTCGATCCTTCCCGAGGGCGGCGAAATAGTCATTATCGGACACTCTGCCACCGCTACCAACGCAACGGGACGTATCCAGGGATTCGTTGACTCCGTCAACAGCCTCAATTCCCAGGCAAATGCCACATTGGGTGCTACCAACCCCTGGCGTATCGTGACCAGAGAGTATTCAAACGGTCAGAGAGAGGGTACCAAGGAGCTCGCAGCGCAGATGCTCAAGGAACACCCCAATGTAAAGCTCATCTACGCTACCAACGAGAACTCTACTCTCGGCGTTTGCGATGCAGTGCAGGAAGCAGGCAGAGCAGGCGATGTCAAGGTCATCGGCTTCAACTCCAATGAAGCAGAGGTCGCATATCTCGAACAGAACGTACTTACAGGCACCATGGTGCAGTCACCTTACAACATGGGATACCTGGGCGTGCGCTACATCGACAAGATAAAGACCGGAGAAGAGATCAGGTCTTCGTACGATACAGGTGCGGTGTTCGTTACATCGAGCAACCTCAATGATGACGTTATCCAGCTGTGGATACACCCCGACCAGCAGTAAGGAGGCACTATAATGGCTAAGAATACTAAGAACGCCTCCACAGGCAGAAATGAACAGGGCGGATTCGTCGCAGCAGGTATACTGCTCTTCGTATTCGGTGTGATCATCACACTGCTCAACCTCAATACTTCCCAGACATCCAGAAGGATGAACGAAAGCGCTCAGATGTCGCAGCAGTATATCGACCAGATAAGCTCCGAACTGCTCCGAGTAAATGAGAACGTGCTCGAGATCGTTGGCGGTGTAGGTTCAGCTACCACGAACATTGAGGAGATCTCCCTTTCATTCAGAAAGATCGAGAACCTTGAGAATATGTATACCCAGCTCCCCAACCATTCCAATGCCGAGCTCAGACGTTTTGACCACGCAAAGAAGTTCGCAGAGAGCTACCACAAGAGTCTTCTCAACCTCCAGGGCAACCTCGGAAGCCTTAATCAGGAAATGATGAGAACTCTGTATCAGCAGGAGATCTCCCCTATCGCATTCACGGCTACGGAGATGTTCGATGCGGTCGTTGACCTCAACGCTGCCAACGTACAGGCAATGGCACGTCAGGTGGCAGTCGTAGGAAGCGCTACCATGGGTATCATCGCAGCACTCGTGGTACTCGGTGAGATCGGTATCTTCATCGCAGCTAAGATCGCAGCTAAGAGAAAAGAAGACCTCGAAAAGCGTACACAGCAGGCAGAAGCGGCTGCCAACAAGTTCAAGCACTCGCAGCAGAAGATGGCTGACCTTGCTACAACCAACATCCTTACAAATATGAAGAACCGCTATGCGCTTGAGAACGATCTTGCCGACAGGCTCGAATCCGATCAGTTCAACATCGCACTCTTCGATATGGATCAGTTCCGTTCCATCAACGACAACTACGGCTACGACTTCGGCGACGAGTACCTTGCACAGATCGCAGAGAAGCTCCGCAGCGACTTCTCTCAGTTTGCCGAGATCTACAACATCACGGGCAACACCTTTGCATTCGTGTACAACCGTGAGATCTCCGATGCTCAGGCTGAAAAGCTCTCCGGCAGCGTTATCATGAACCTGGCTTCACCCTTTAATATTGCAAACCTTACCGTTTCCCTCACAGCCTCCGGTGCAGTTTACCACTATCTCCCCGGCGACTGCATGAACCTCTCGGGCGTACTTGTACGTCTTGACAACCAGGTAAGAAACGCTAAGATGCAGGGTGGCAACAGAGTCCTCATCGTAAACCAGATGTGATCGGACACTCAATAGCAAACACCGGGCGGCATACTTTTGTATGCCGCCTTTGTTATGATGCCACATGGCAATATGAAAAATAGGTGAAAATTGAAATTTTTTTCCAAAACCACTTGACAATAGAAAAAAATGTGGTATAATATATTTAGCACTCAAGAGATAAGAGTGCTAAAATCAATTAAAGGAGATCTTAGTATGAAAATAAAGCCACTTGCTGACAGAGTCGTTATAAAGATGACCGAAGCTGAGGAGACCACCAAGAGCGGTATCATCCTTACAGGAAATGCTAAGGAGAAGCCCCAGATAGCAGAGATCGTTGAGGTAGGCCCCGGCGGTATGGTTGACGGCAATGAAGTAAAGATGGAACTCAAGGTAGGTCAGAAGGTGCTCGCTTCCAAGTATGCAGGCACAGAAGTTAAGATAGACGGCGTTGAGTATACTATACTCCGTCAGTCAGATATACTTGCAGTTGTAGAATAAGGAGGCTGTTAAAATGGCTAAGGATATTATTTACGGCGAAGCTGCCCGCAAGTCTCTGCAGGCAGGTATCGATAAGCTCGCAGACACAGTTAAGATCACACTCGGCCCCAAGGGACGCAATGTAGTGCTCGACAAGAAGTTCGGCGCTCCCCTCATCACCAATGACGGTGTTACCATTGCAAAGGACATCGAGCTTGAAGATGCTTTCGAGAACATGGGCGCACAGCTTGTAAAGGAAGTTGCTACCAAGACCAATGATGCAGCAGGTGATGGTACTACCACCGCTACACTTCTCGCTCAGGCACTTGTCCGTGAGGGCATGAAGAACATCGCTGCAGGCGCTAACCCCATGATAATCAGAAAGGGTATCTCCAAGGCTGTTGACACCGCTGTTGAGGCTATCAAGGCTAACTCCAAGCCCATCAACGGTTCTGCTGATATAGAGAGAGTCGCTACCGTTTCATCCGCTGATGAAAACGTAGGCAAGCTCATCGCTGAGGCTATGGACAAGGTTACTTCCGACGGTGTTATCACCGTTGAAGAGTCCAAGACAGCTGAGACGCTCTGCGACGTTGTAGAAGGTATGCAGTTCGACAAGGGCTACATCACACCCTACATGGTAACCGATACTGAGAAGATGGAAGCTGTTATCGATGACGCTCTCATCCTCATCACCGACAAGAAGATATCCTCCATTCAGGAGATACTCCCTCTCCTCGAGCAGATGGTACAGTCTGGCAAGAAGCTGGTCATCATAGCTGAGGACATCGAGGGCGAAGCTCTGTCTACACTTATCGTAAACAAGCTGAGAGGCACATTCACCTGCGTAGCAGTCAAGGCTCCCGGATTCGGCGACAGACGCAAGGAGATGCTCAGAGATATCGCAACCCTCACAGGCGGCGAAGTTATCAGCGAGGAGATCGGTCTTGAACTGAAGGAAACTCAGATAAGCCAGCTCGGTCAGGCTCGTCAGGTCAAGGTAACAAAGGAGAACACCGTTATCGTTGACGGCGCAGGCGACAAGCAGGCAATTGCCGACAGGATTGCTCAGATAAAGGCACAGATCGAAGTCACCACTTCCGAGTATGACAAGGAGAAGCTCCAGGAAAGACTTGCCAAGCTCTCCGGCGGTGTTGCTGTCATCAAGGTCGGTGCAGCTACCGAGGTCGAGATGAAGGAGAAGAAGCTCCGCATCGAGGATGCTCTTGCAGCTACAAAGGCAGCTGTTGAAGAGGGTATCGTTGCAGGCGGCGGTACAGCACTTCTCAATGCTATCCCCTCTGTAAAGGCTCTCACCGAGACTCTTGCAGGCGACGAGAAGACAGGCGCTCAGATCGTTCTGCGTGCCCTTGAGGAACCCGTTCGTCAGATAGCTGCAAATGCAGGTCTGGAAGGCTCCGTTATCATTGATAAGATCGTATCTTCCGACAAGGTAGGCTACGGCTTCGATGCTTACAATGAGAAGTACGTTGATATGATCCCTGCGGGCATAGTTGATCCTACAAAGGTAACTCGTTCCGCACTCCAGAATGCAGCTTCCGTTGCTTCTATGGTACTTACCACAGAGTCCCTGGTAGCTGACATCAAGGAGCCCGAGCCTGCTGCACCTGCCGGAGGCATGGGCGGCATGGGCGGTATGTATTGATCGTCACACAAAACAGACGGTGCAGCCTTGGCTGCACCGTTTTTTGCATACATAGAATAAGATCAGATAAGGCCCTGCTCATGATGAAGCAGAGCAAACTTTCGGTCTATCCCTCCGGAATAACCGGTCAGGCTCCCGTCTGCGCCTACGACACGGTGACACGGGATGATAAGACATATAGGATTATGTCCGACAGCGCTCCCGACCGCCTGTGCCGACATGGGACGATAGAACCGTCCGGCAAGCTCCCCGTAGGTGACGGTCTGACCATAGGGGACAGTGAGGAGCATATCCCATACAAGTTTCCTGAATACCGTGCCTTCGGCATTGAGTTTCGGCATGAAATCGGGGGCGGTGCCTGAGAAATACATATCGAGCCACCGTACTGTCTCATCAAAGACAGCAGCATTCCCGCAGGCAGAAGCCGGCAAGGGGCGCACATCCTCAAAGAAAAGCTCCGTGAGCGAGTCGCCGTCGCTCACCATATACATTCCGCCCAAGGGAGAGGCATACGTCCTGTAAATACTCATCTGCCGTTCACCGCCTTCAGCAGTTCATCCTCAGCCTTGTCGGCATCCTCTCCCATGACGAAATAAGCAAAATCACCGGTCACGCCTGTTAGGGACTCCTCTGCCCTGCGTTTATCGTCGGGATAGAGCGCATCCCTTTCTATGGCTTTGTTTCGTCTGTTCTCCAGGAGCAAAAGTGCACTGTCGGTGTCATCCGTTCTGATAACGATGACCTCCGCCATAACGGCAGCGGCAGGACACCGATAAACTGCCATATCAAGACCGGTATCCAGCCCGAAGTAATTCTCAAGGACATATGTATCGGTAACAGGCTCCATCTCGGTGGTGTATGCGTTCTCGCACACCCTGCGGGCAACTTCATCCGCCGTGACATCTGCCGCCGAGCAAGCCGCCAGGAGCAGGGAAAGAAGGATCGCCTTACTCTTCACCGCCGTGCTCCCTTACATAGACAAAGCCCTGATCGAACATGGCGATGGTATTGAGCCATCGGATGCTCTGTGTCTCCGCCCCCATGCTGACTATGATGAGCTCATGGTCAAATCTCTTGGCGGTGGCGACTACGCAGTATCCTGCCTCGTTGGTCATGCCTGTCTTCAGTCCCTTTGCGTACATATAGTAATAGTCATTATCCTCGGGAAGGAGGGCGTTTGAATTGTACCATTCCACCGTTTCACCGCTGAGGAAGGTGGGTTCCCTGTATATCTTCGCACCGGATGCGGCTATCTCGGGAAATCTCTCCGAATATATCGTTATCCGAAGCATATCAAGTGCGGTGGTGTAGTGGTCTTCATCATGGAAGCCGTCAGGACAGGTGAAATGAGTATTCTTGCAGCCTATCTCCTCTGCGGTGCGGTTCATCTCGTCAACAAAGACCTTGACCGCCTCTTTTGCGGACAGCTCCTCTCCGCCTTCCCCTGCGATCAGACGCCCCACCGTCGCCGCCGCAGTATAGGACGCATCATTGCCCGACTGTATCATGAGCGCATCAAGTATCATGTCTCTGTCAAGCTGTGACCCCTTGGTAAGTCCTGCCAGACTTGACCCTGCCTGCACAAGGTCGAGTTCATCACCTGCGGTGAATACCGTGTCAGCAGCAGCATACCGCATCACAAGCGCCGCCGTCATGATCTTGGTGGTGGATGCGGGATATATCTTTTCATTGCCGTTCTTGGAGTAGAGTATCTCCTTGGTATTGGCATCGAACATTACGAAATTGGGGGTGTCAAGTATCATATCTATGGGATACTCTTCCTTCTCCTCGAATATGATCTCATAGGCACGGAGTTCCTCTTTGCGTGCCTCTTCCTCCGCCTCTTCCTGGGTGGGAAGCCCTTCAAGCTGAGTGTAGCCGGTATCGTCTACCGTAACATCCTTTACGGGGTTGAGCTTTGAGAACAGCTTATAGATGAGGATTATCACGGCTATAAACAGGGCGAGCAGGAACAGGAGAGACAAAAAGCCCTTTATCTTCATTCTCATCCGCTGTTTTTTGGTCATCCTCCGCCTTCTGTGAGGTCTTTGTCCCTCTGAAGCTGTATTTGGTACGGGCATACAGGTTCCCCCTTTGCACAAGTCGTGATCACCTTTCGGCGGTCATTTTGCACCTATCTCCATGTATACTTCATTTTCACTGAGCAGAGAGCCGTTGGCATCTATGGCATACTTGAAATAGAGCTCTCCCCCGTTCTCCGTGAGACTGTTGAATATCTTATGAGTATAGATACCCAGCATAAGTCTGCCGTATTCGGTGTTATAGTCGCAGTGATGCTTCTTCCCCGTCTCTATCATGAGCTGCTGTTCAAGTTCTCCTTCACGGTGCATCGTCACCATGTCCGTTCCGAAAGCCCTGACAACGGTCGTTGAATCATCGTATCCGGTTATCTCACTGTCGGAATACTGTATCTCCCAGCCGTTCTTCCCGTCCTCGGTAGCGGGCAGAAGCTCACCCTCGGTGATAAGCTCCATTGCATCGGGTATCTCCCCGGGAGGTGCGGATATACTCTTGAGCACTATATCGACTTTCATCAATGATCCTTTCCCACAAGCTGTTCAACTGTGATCTTCTTTACAGTCATAGGTATGTCTCCGATAAACCTGTGTGCGTTATCATAGAACATTTCGGGGCTGTCGGTGGTGTAACAGATGATGCTCCCCTCCTGTTCCCTGTCTGTGAGGGCATTGGTTTCCCCGAGGAATGCAAGCGCCTCAGATGCGGCAGCCGCACCTGATGATACAAGGACGACATCATCCCCCATATACTCACGGATAGCCTCTTCAAGGTGCGGATAATGGGTGCATCCCAGAATGACGGTATCCGCTCCATGCTCCTTTATCGGTGCAAGGTATCTCTCCACCATGGACCTGACCACCGTGTCACGGGGGTCGGTGATGCCGTTCTCCACCATAGGCACGAACAGAGGACAAGCCACGCTCACACATCTGTATGTGCTGCCGTTCCCGATAGCACGTTCGTAGGCTCCCGACTTGACAGTAGCGGGAGTACCCGTGATGCCTATGATGTGGTTGCGGGTCATCCTGACTGCCGCATTGGCGGCAGGATATACCACTCCGAAGAAGGGAAGATCACACGGCACGGAGTCACCCAGAGCGGATGATACCGTACCGCAGGCGGCTATGACCACCTTAACATCCTTATCCGAGATAAGTGCGATGTCCTGAGCCGCATATTCAAGTATAGTCTCCCGTGAACGTGTACCGTAGGGGACACGGGCGGTATCTCCAAAATATATGATATTCTCACGGGGAGCGAGCTTATGCATCTCACTGACGCAGGTAAGCCCCCCGAGCCCTGAATCGAATATTCCGATGGATCTGTTGTTCATTGTAATTCGCCTTTGACCTTTATTTGAGGCATCCGCCGCAGATGTACAAATGCCGTTCAGGAGTCAGCTGACGCTCCCCCTTTTGTCATTATACCACAAAACGGGGAAATAATCAATAGATATGATAAATTTTTAAAGCAGAGTGTCTATATCTGATATCAAACAGCTGTGTGAAAACCCCGTCCGCATAGAGACAGCCTGACAAAAACTGCGAGTTTTAGAAAAAAAGAAGTCAATATACTTGATTTTTGCCGAGAATTAGGTTATAATATATATATCACAAAGGAAAGGAAACTATATATGTCCCAGTTTATTTTGCTTGAAGCAACAGCCAACCCCTATGAATCGATACCCGGCGGCGGTATCGGAATGATACTGTTCTACGTTGTTCTCATGGTAGGTGTGGTGGCGCTCATGTCCATCCCCCAGCGCAAGCAGGAGAAAAAGCAGAAGGCCATGCGTGACAGCCTCCGCATAGGAGATGAAGTCATCACGATAGGCGGTATTATCGGCATCGTTATAAGCCGTGACAACGAGCATGAATGTGTCGTTATCGAAACAGGCGGCAACCGCTCAAAGATCAGGGTGCGCATATCCGCCATTTCCGAAAATCTGACCGTACACGACGATGAGGACGAACTCGGCAAGAAAAAATGATCGCCGACCCTCATCTGCATGAAGATCGGCTGTGATCTGACTTATTCAAAATAAGCAGGCAGTGCATCGAGGAACGCATCATCGAGCACGCAGCCCACATCATTGGACACTCCCGAAGGCAGTACGAGCTGAGCGGGCGAAGAGTTGTTCTTGACGGTGTACTCGATGGCGGGCTGCATATCCATGAAGTCGTAGCGGCTGATGTCCGTTTCGGCATCACTGTTGGCAAGGTCGTCGAACACCGTTTCGAGTGATGTTGCGAATGTCCCCTTTGCGCCGTTGTTCATCATCATGCACATGAGCTCTCCGACCACTCCGCTCCGGTACTCTTCCCCTCCTGTGTAGTTGGGGTAGATAAGCACCTTTCGCATGGTGCGGGGATCGAGTATCTGCTGTCCTGCTTTGATAACAGTATTGTCAGCAGAGTTTTCGCTCTCGTATATCATGTTGAACGGGATATTGTAGGTCACGGAACCGCACAGATTATAGAATGTGCCGAATGACGAATCAGTCACCTTCACATACTTGTTGACGGGATAGCCTATCAGCCCCTCAACTGCACGGCATACATACTGCGTACCGCCCGAACGGTAAAGGTCGTATATCGTGGACGTGCCTTCCCTGGTGACGATATCTGACCTCAGCGGGATAACATACAGCTTGGCAGATTCCGGCATCGAGCGGAACAGCACAAATGTAACGGATGACGGCTTGTCTCCCGCATCATAGACAGCAAGCACGGTCTGTGCATCGTCTATCGTAGGCACATATTCATCACGGGATACAGTGACCGATGTCTGCATGGGTGCTGTGGTCTGCTGCACATTCTCCCCTCTCAGGTAACGGCCGAGAAAGATATAGCTTACTCCTCCCACGACCACCAGTGAAGCGATGATGGTGATGAAATATGTCGCCGCTATCTTGGCGCTCTTCTTTGACATTGTATAACCCCCGTTATCATATTGAGTATGGAGCGTTCAACGGCATGGGATCTTCGGATATGATCCGTCCCTTGCCTAAAACATAATTTTAACATAAAACCCTTTATTATTCAAGCTTTGTACCATATTGTAACAGAAATGTAACATCGTTTTTGAGAATATCCGATGTTCCAACAATACACAAGGAGCTGATGAAATGAAGATCCTTACTGCTATCGATCTGCAAAACGACTTTACCACGGGCGTGCTCGGAAATGCGGAATGTACGGCTGCCGCAGATAAATGTGCGGAGTATATCCGAAGCTTCCGTGAGACTGAAGAGGACGGACAGATCTTCTGTACCCTCGACACACACGACTTTGACTACCTGACCACACAGGAGGGGCGCAACCTTCCCATTGCACACTGCATAGTGGGTACCGAGGGGTGGGAGCTTTACCCTGCCGTAAAGGAAGCCCTCGGGGAAGACTATGTTGCAGTAAGGAAGGGTGCATTCGGCTCGGATGAGCTTCCTTCCCTCATACGCCGCTATACCGCAGGCAATGTGGAGGAGATAATCATGATCGGCATATGCACGGATATATGCGTAATATCCAATGCCATGATACTCAAGGCCGCATTCCCCGAAGCTCCTATCCGCATAATCAGCGAATGCTGCGGCGGCACTACCCCCGAGGCACACGCTACGGCTCTCAAAGCCATGAGCGGATGCCAGTTCATAATTGAATGAGGTGCGATATGTTTGATGCAAAAAAGACCGCTGATGCTGTCATAAACTGGCTCAAAGCCTACTTTGCCGATGCTCCCGAGGGGACAAAGGCAGTCGTCGGCATCTCCGGCGGCAAGGACAGTTCCGTTGCCGCAGCCCTCTGTACAAAGGCTCTGGGCAAGGAAAATGTCATAGGCGTGCTTATGCCCCAGGGTGTTCAGTCCGATATCGACTGCTCCGAACTGCTGGTAAATACCCTTGGGATAAAAAGTTACCGTATAAATGTGGGCTCGACGGTGGATACCCTGCTTACCGAGATAGGCTCATCCCTTGACATCTCACGTCAGGCACAGATAAACACCCCCGCACGCATACGCATGACTACCCTTTATGCGGTGGCTGCCTGCGTCAACGGCCGTGTTATCAACACCTGCAATCTGTCCGAGGACTGGGTCGGCTACTCGACCAAATTCGGCGATGCCGCAGGCGATGTATCTCCCCTTTCTCATCTGACAGTCACTGAGGTCATAGCCATAGGCGATGAACTGGGACTTCCCGAAAAGCTCACCCACAAAGTACCCATCGACGGTCTGTCGGGCAAGAGCGATGAGGAGAATCTTGGATTTACCTATGCAAAGCTCGACCTGTATATCCGAGGGAAGACCGATCTCTCCGACGAACCCGAACTCCGTGACCGCATCGACAGACTTCACCGCAATAATCTGCATAAGCTGCTGCCCATGCCGTCATTCTGCGACAGCACATTGCCGGTCAGGGAATAAGATAACAGGCTGCCGATCGGCAGCCTGTTTTGATATATTGGTTACACTCCCCTTTCAGGAGCACCTGTTCATTTCATAAATGCTATGCCGTTTATGATACAGTGGAGCAGCAGACTTGAAAAGATATTCCTGTCTTTTTCATAAAGGACAGTCATAACAAGCCCCTCTGAAAACACTATAAGGTAACTTGCCATCAGCTTCAGGCTCTTCAGATCCTCCGGATCGCTATGGCTCAGCGCAAACAGCAGCGCAGCTGTGAATACCCACAGACATATCAGCAGCTTTCTGTTATCCTTTATCCTGCACCGCACCTTCTCATAAATAAATCCCCGGAAAACCATTTCTTCCGCAAACGGCCCGATAAGTATCAAAGTGAGCCCTTCGATCAGGGGAGCAGCCTTGACCGCTTCATTGATAGCTGCCTCGTTAGGACTGTCGCCAATGCCGAAGCTGCTTATCGTGATCGCCGATGCTACAACGAGCATCAAGGTAACAGGTACTGCGACAGCAACATGAGGAATGTATTTCTTATAATTCTTGATGAGATCCCTCACGCTCTCTGCAAGCATTTTTCGCTGGATAACCACAAATATCAACGCAAAGACCGCATAGAATATCGGGTCGAAATAAAGCACCCAGAAATCCGGTTCAGCTATACTCAACAGCCATTTCACGAAGAATTCCTGCTCTATCAGTATATGCCTTACCAGAAGAAATACGATCACTGCCGCACCATACAGTATGCTGTTGCCGCTTTTGGTATCTTTCAATCTATCACTTCCCTCGATGAAACATCAGCTTGCACCGTCCATCTTCCTGCAGGAGCAAGGAATAATCCGACAATTCCGCTGTCAGGATAGTATGCCGCCATGATCCTGCGCTCATTATCCGGCTGATAATACAGCCTGTCCTCCGATACGGCAAATGCTGTAAATCGTGGTGCATTTTCAGAGAACCCTGTTTTATTTCAGTATCAATGTAATTATCCAGGAAATCAATGCTGCAAATAAGGGGTATGCTATAACCGTACCTATTATTTTTCCCAGCCATGTTTTCTTATGGATATATGGCATCAAGTCTTCTGTTCCGGGGATCAGCCACGCTTTTGTATGTCCTACCCAGTACCAGTCTATAAATACACGGTCAAACAATCCACATAACAAATACATAATGGTCAACTGGATAAAGCCGTCAAAAAAAGTCTCTGCACCATTCACACAGAATACCATTACCGGAGCTGCTATAAGAAGAACCAGTATAAAAACAAGACCGGAGACAGTATAGTTTCGCTTGATCTCCTTTTCCGTAATAAGTCCTAACTCTACAACACGGTCTTTGACCGGCTGCTCATAGTAATGGACACCGCCGACTGCACCGTTTCGTATATTTATGACACATACAAGCAGTAAAACAAAATTAAGTACAAAGCTTTCAATAACAGCTAAAATCATAGATTACCTCCGTCAGATCCCGATTTGCATGAGGCTGCTGAGTGCCTGAACTTAACAATAATTATACATCATAACAGCCAATAAGTCAACCATAAATCAACAAAAATGGAAGCAGCCGATATTATCAATATTGATTGCGTCCATGTGTCTACGGAGCATCAGGAGACAGCGAAACAGCAGACGAGATCTTATCGTGCTCGTCCCCACGAAGTTCGGACTGCCGATGAAGGAATAGGTGCGGCTTGGCAGAAATGCGGCATACCCGCACATGGGTATGCCGCACTCATTATCACTATTATTGATCTGCCAGAAACAGCACCGAAAATACGCTCTTTTTCTGAATGTCTGTAAGCGGCTCCAGTTCTCCGCTTTCGAGCAGCTTTTCGATCACCCTGGGCAGTATGGTCATAGCACCCATAACATTGGTGTTCCACTCCTTGATAAGAGCGTGCATATGCTTTGGGTGTTTCTTGAGATCAAATTCAATAAACTTCGTATCTACCTCAGTACACATAGCCCTTATCTGATTCGGAACATCTATCTTACCTTCGAGGTATGTTCCTAAAATATCGGACAGTTTATCTGCATCTGTCCTTACCAGCACGGGCTGAGGTCTGTCTTCAAAAACATAGCCCTTGTCAACGAGCCTTTTGTATTCATCGGGCGAGAGGCACTCTTTCCCTTGGTTGATGAATTTTGTAAGCGAGTCCCAGTCAGTATCAAGGTTGTCACGCCAGCGTCCCTGCCTGTCGGCATAGCAGCAATCCACCTGAAGGCTTACGTTTTTGTTCGAGAGGTCTCCGTCTATGCTGTCCCTTGTCATATCACCGCAGTTCCAGTATTTGTATTCCTTCGGTTTGAAGCTGCCGTCTGCAACGTTTGCATAAGCCACAAAGCAGCCGCCGTCGGGGCGTTCAACAGCATATTTGCTCACATCGCACCTGTTTATTCTCAGCTTTCTTATTGCAAGCATCACAAGACTGTACTTCATAAAGTTCAGATCGTTGCCGTCGCAGGTCATTCCCCAATGGTCGGGTGATGCCTCGAAATCTGCGAAAATTTTCGGGA
>JAFUHM010000059.1 GCA_017468865.1 Oscillospiraceae bacterium
TGATGCAGTCTTTTTCAGGAAGCAGATCATTTGTGATGGGAACTATATCATCATAGAAAGACATATACATTCTCCTTAATGGTTTCGGAAATAAGCAAGAGATCTGTCCACTATGGCCTGATATCTCATCTGCTTATCTCTGATCTCAGTTTCAAGGGGAGGAAGTATTCCCATATTTGCGCCCATAGGCTGGAAATCCTTCACATCGGGATCGCTTATATAATGAGAAAGTGCGCCTATCATGGTGTATTCGGGAAGAACAGTCTTTATCCCCGCAGCATTGAGTCCGGCAATGATACCTGAAGCAGCAGATTCCATATAGCCTTCCACACCTGTGATCTGACCTGCAAAGAATATATTCCTGTCCTGTCGGAGGGAAAAGTCAGGAAAAAGAAGCTGCGGCGAATTTATAAACGAATTTCGGTGCATGACTCCGTATCGGACAAAATCAGCATTCTCCAGTCCGGGTATCATGGAAAACACTCGCTTCTGTTCTCCGAATTTCAAGTTCGTCTGAAATCCCACCAGATTGTAAAGAGTGCCCTGTTCATTCTCCTTGCGAAGCTGTACAGCCGCCCACGGACGATGGCCTGTATTGGGGTCTGTCAGACCCACCGGTTTCATCGTTCCGTATCTGACGGCATCTGCCCCTCTTTTGGCAAGGACCTCAACAGGCATACATCCTTCGTAGACCTTGAAATCATCCCTGTCGGACTTTTCAAATTCGTGGAGCTCCACGCTTTGGGCATGGATAAGTGCCTCATGAAAAGCCTCATACTGCTCCTTGTTGAAGGGACAATTTATATAATCGTCTCCGCCTTTGCCGTATCTCGAGGCAAAGAAGGCTTTGCTCATATCTACTGATGCGAATGTCACGATGGGGGAAGCTGCATCATGAAAATGCAGATATCCTCCTGTCAGTCTTGAAATATCCTCAGCCAAAGCCCCGTCGGTGAGAGGTCCTGTTGCGATTATCACAGGGCCATCATTGTGCGGTATATCGGTAACCTCACAGGATCTTATCTCAATCAGGGGGTGAGAGCGTATTTTTTCGGTCACAAGGTCGGAGAATTTCTCTCGGTCTACTGCCAGCGCTCCGCCTGCGGGCACTTCTGTACGGTATGCACACTCCACAGTAAGCGAACCAAGGGCACGCATCTCTTCCTTGAGAAGACCTGCGGCAGAATTTGCACGCCTGGCCTTAAAGGAATTTGAGCATACAAGTTCCGCAAATTTTTCTGATTTATGGGCAGGGGAGTATCTTATCGGCTTCTGTTCGATAAGAAGCACTCTACTGCCATGTTCTGCTGCCGTCCATGCAGCTTCACAGCCTGCAAGTCCGGCTCCGACAACAATTATCATTTATCCTTCCGAGCAGCTGTTTCGTAGCCGCATTTAACACAGAACAGACGTCCCTTGTTTTTGAACAAGGTCGTGCCGTCATTGCATTTCGGACACTTATCCGATACGGGGATATCCCACGTCATGAAATCACAGGTGGGATTATCTTCACACCCGTAGTATTTACGTCCTTTCTTGGACTTTTTAAGCAGGATATTCTTTCCGCACTTGGGGCACATACCGCCTGTCGGCTTGATTATCTTCTTTGTATTGGTACACTCAGGGAAACCGCTGCATCCGAGGAAACGTCCGAAGCGTCCCAGCTTTATGAGCATGGGCTTACCGCAGATCTCGCAGATCTCATCAGTTTCTTCATCGGGGACCTTGACACGTTTGCCGTCCATATTGATCTCTGCTTCAGACAGAGTATTCGCAAAGTCTCCGTAGAATTCACCTAAAGTCTCACGCCAGTCTTTTTTTCCGAGTTCCACATCATCAAGGGATTCTTCCATGGATGCAGTGAATTTGGTATCCACATATTTCTGGAAATTATCTGTAAGAAGGTCGGTAGTCACTTCCCCCAGACCTGTCGGTTTGAGTGATTTTCCTTCCCTCTCCACATAAAATCTGTTGATTATAGTGGATATCGTAGGTGCATATGTTGAAGGTCTGCCGATGCCCTCTTCTTCAAGAGCCTTGATAAAGGAGCCTTCCGTATATCTCGGAGGGGGCTGAGTAAAATGCTGCTTTCCTTCTATTCCTTTGAGACTGAGCTTGTCTCCCTCGTTTATCTCGGGAAGCTCCTTCTTCTCATCATCGTCCTTGCCGTCTGTATACAGTACGGCAAATCCGGGGAATTTCACGGAATATCCGGTGGCACGGAACAGAGCTCCGTTAGCCGTGATGTCGGCAGAAACGGTATCCAGTATCTGATTTGCCATCTGAGAAGCTATAAAGCGTTCCCAAATCAGCTTGTACAGTTTATACTGATCGGAGGAAAGACTGCTCTTTATGCTGTCCGGCGCTATGGACGGAGTTGAAGGACGTATCGCTTCATGAGCATCCTGAGCATTGTTCTTTGATTTGTATACTCTCGGAGAACCGGGGAGATACTGCTTGCCGTAGGCATTCAGGATATAATCGGAGGCAGCATTTCGTGCCTCATCCGATATGCGGAGGGAGTCTGTTCTCATATATGTTATGAGTCCGACAGCACCCATTCCTTCTATCTCAACACCTTCATACAGCTGCTGTGCAGTCTTCATGGTGCGTGCAGTCTGAAATCCCAGCTTGCGGGAAGCATCCTGCTGCATCGTAGACGTAGTAAACGGCGGGGCAGGTGACTTGCGTCTTACCGAACGGCGAACCTTATCCACTGTAAACGACTGATCCTTTACTCTGTCAAGTACAGCATCAGCGTCCGCCTTGTCCTTGAGCTCGGTCTTTTTTCCGTCAAGGCTCACAAACTGCGCCTCAAATACCTTTCTTGAAGGGGGATCGGTGAACTTCGCATCAACGCTCCAGTATTCTTCAGGCTTGAAGCTGTTGATCTCACGCTCCCTGTCAACTATCATCTTAACAGCGACCGATTGTACACGTCCCGCTGAAAGACCCTTGCGCACCTTTCTCCAGAGAAAGGGGGAGAGCTTATAACCCACTATCCTGTCAAGTATCCTTCTTGCCTGCTGCGCATTCACAAGATCCATATCTATGGGACGGGGATTTGCCATGCCTTGTGAGACACCTGTCTTTGTTATCTCATTGAATGTCACTCTGACGGGTTCATTCTCAGGTATCCCCAGGATATGCGCCAGATGCCATGATATAGCTTCTCCTTCACGGTCAGGGTCTCCTGCGAGATATACTTTTTTAGCTTTTTTTGCTGTCTCCTTCAGCTGCTTTATAACGTCAGCCTTTGCTTTTGATTCAACATATGTAGGTTCAAAATCATTATCTACATCGACGCCCAGCTTAGACTTTGGAAGATCTCTGATATGACCCATTGACGCCTCGACTTTATATCCCTTGCCGAGGTATTTTTCCACAGTCTTAGCCTTGGACGGCGACTCCACTATGACAAGATCCATTATTTACCTCTGTCTTTGCCCTTTTGTCCGGGCAGATAATATTCATTCCCGATAAGCTCGATCACTCCCGACAGTTCAAGGTCGGTCAGAAGTTCAAGGATCTCATCGGTGTCCCCACCGAGCTTATCCATAAGATAGGGGAGCGTGATGCCGTTTGATCCGGCTATCTGCGCAACTATACGATCTCCCGTCTCACTGCCGGTCGATGGTATGGTGACTGTACGCCCGAATTCTTTCTTAGGAGTCTTCATCTGTGAGGGTTCGGGAGAACGTCCGCTCCGTTCATGAGTCCGATGCTCCTGTACATCCGCTGCGCTCTTTCGGGGAGTCTGCTTTACGGCTCTTTCCGGAGCAGGTGCCGCCGATGTATCCACGTTAAGTTCCACAAGAATATCTTCACATCCGCAGGCAACAGGCGCTCCCTCACGGATGAGCCTGATGTTGCCTTTGTACCTGTCATCGAATATATCCATGGGCGGTACCGCAAATACCGTCTTGCCCTGGTCGGCAGCGTGTGTAGCCGTATTCAGCGAACCGCTTGTTTTGCCTGCTTCGACAACGAGTATGCAGTCAGACAATCCCGAAAGTATGCGGTTTCTTTGCGGGAAGTTCTTTGGATACGGTGAAGTACCCGGGAAAAATTCGGAAATGATCGCACCATTGTCGATCACCATTTGTCTGTATCTTTTGTTTTCTTTAGGGTAATCCGTATCCACACCGCAGCCCATGACAGCAAATGTCCTGCCGCCCGAATGAATACAGGAAAGCTGTGATGTTATATCAATGCCCTCTGCAAATCCGCTTATGACGCTTATCCCTCTCTGAGCAAGTCCGGCAGAGATCGTCCCTGCCACCTGTCTGCTGTATTCGGAAGGATTTCTTGTGCCTACGATACCCGCTGACGGGTGATGGTCCAGCCCGTAAAGCGAACCGATATAGAACAGTATCTGAGGCGGCGCATAGATATTCTTCAGCCTTGCAGGGTATTCCTTGTCATCTATCGACACCACATTTATCCCTCTCTGCTCACAGTACGCAAGCATCCTGCGTGCGTTGTCAAGGGTGGTGTTATCTATTGCACTGACAATTTTTGGATGTAAGCGTGAACGTTCCTCATCATCCTGTCCGAGCGCCATATAGAGCTGTGCAGGATCGGGATAGCGCTGAAACAGTTCACTGAGCCTTCGATCACCGGGATCGAATACCATAACAGCCCATGATCTGTATACAATGGACGGTACTCTATTCATATCTGCTCAACTCCCACATTATGATGCCCGCCGCCATGGCGGCATTCAGAGAATTCACCGTTCCGTGCATTTTTATCGTCATCGGATCATCAGCAAGTTTTGCGTGCTTCTCGGGAATACCGTTGCCTTCATTTCCGATTATCACAGCGGACTTCTGGGCGAAGTCGAACTCACCGAGATGAAGGCCGTCTCCGATAACTGCGGCGTATATCCTGTATCCGACTTCCTTCAGTGATGATACAGCATCTTCAAATGAAGAATGTGATATCCTTACCCGCATTATACTGCCCATTGCTGAACGGACAACTTTCGGCGAAAGCTCATCGCAGCATTCGCAGAGCACGACCAGATCGATCCCGCAGGCATCAGCTGTACGAAGCATAGTTCCCATATTGCCCGGATCCTGAATGTTATCAAGGATGATCGCCTTATGCGTATCTTTGACAATATCGGAAATAGGTTTCTCCTCGGGGGATCTGAGTATAGCATAAACGCCTTGCGGATTATCAGTGCCCGAAATAGTATCGGCGATATCGTCACTTATCACGCAGATGCGTGAATGGGCTGATATCTTCTCATAGGCTGCATTGTAGCGCTTCCTGGCATCCTCCGTAAAGAATACGGAATGAAAATTTATAACGCCCGCCGCATCCGAAACAAGCCTTGCACCTTCCAGGACAAACAGTCCTTCTTTGCGTCTGTATCTTTTGTCAAGATAAAGCCGTCTGTAAAGCTTTATCCTATCATTATCCGCAGATGTGATATAACAGTCAGGCAAAAGAAACACTTCCTTTTAAAAACAAGGCTGCCCAAAAGGAAGACCCAAGGACAGCCCCATACCGTGCTCAAAGCAGCGGTCTATTTCGATCAAAGAGCAGCCTTTGCCTTTTCGGTAAGTGCTGTAAAGCCTGCAGCATCGCTGATAGCGATCTCGGAGAGCATCTTTCTGTTGAGTGTGATGCCTGCCTTCTTGAGGCCGTTCATGAATGTGGAATAATTCATGCCGTTGATCTTGCAAGCTGCGGAGATTCTGGTGATCCAGAGTCTTCTGAAATCTCTCTTCTTGAGTCTTCTGCCTACATATGCATAGTTGCCGGACTTCATTACGGCTTCTTTAGCCATCTTGAAGTGTTTGGATCTGGAACCCCAATAACCCTTAGCAAGCTTGAGAGTCTTGTTTCTTCTCTTACGAGTAGCGAGTGCGCCCTTAACACGAGCCATATCTATACCTCCGAATTAAACAATTAATGTACTGCGATTATTTATAAGGCATGAGCTCTCTGAGCGTAGCCGCATTTGCGGAACTTGCAACACCCATGTTACGAGCGATCCTCTTGCGCTTATGATCCTTCTGAGTCAGTCTGTGACGCTTGTTGGTCTTCTGATACTTTACAAGGCCGTTCTTGGTCAGCTTAAAGCGCTTCTTAGCACCGGACTGTGTCTTCTGCTTAGGCATGGTATATCCTCCTTAATAATATATAAAACAGATCAGGATTTAGCGGACTTGGGTGAAATGAACATCACCAATGCTCTGCCTTCCATTTTGGCAGACTTCTCCACGACCCCGAATTCAGCACAGGCGTCTCTGAATTTCTCAAGAAGCTCCTCACCGAGCTGAGGATGTGCAATGGCACGTCTGCGAAAACGAACGGAGACTTTCAGCTTGTCTCCACCCTTGAGAAACTTCATCGCTTGTGCAGCTTTGGTCTCAAAATCATGAGTGTCGATTGTGGAGAACATACGGATCTCCTTTATCTCAACGACCTTCTGATTCTTACGGGCTTCCTTTTCACGTTTGGCCTGTTCAAAACAATATTTCCCGTAATCCATGATCTTGCATACAGGCGGTGTAGCTTGAGGCGCGATCTTTACGAGATCAAGATCCTTTTCATTAGCTATCCTCTGGGCATCTCTTGCAGACATAAGCCCGAGCTGTGAGCCATCGCTGTCGATAACTCTCAATTCCTTATCACGGATCTCTTCATTGATTTGAAGTTCCTTGCTGTCCTTGCTGGCTATAGTGAGCACCCCCATTAAAAATAATAAAAGCGAAGACAAAGCTTCGCTCACACAAAGAAAGCCCCAAAAGGCTGTCTCAGTATTGACCGTACGCATCATTATGGTACGGTGAGAACGTATGCTCTGCTTTATTTTTACTAATTTATTATACTATACTCTGTCCGATTTGTCAAGGCAAAATCCGATTTTTGTAGCATTGCACAAAAACAAGAGTATCGCAGAACGATTTATGTACTTTTTCTCTGCCAGTCTTTAATGTTTTTTGCCACATCATACATCTTAATATAGCTTTCGTGCCTTGTCCGAGCTATCAGCCCCTCATTGACCGCTTCGATCACCGCACAATCCTTTTCCCTTGTATGGCTGCAGTCACTGAACCTGCACTTTCCTGTAAATCTGTCAAATTCTCTGAAGCAGGATGCAAGTTCGGGGGCAGTGATATCGGCGTACTGCGTGAAATCAAATGTCGCAAATCCGGGGGTATCGGCAGCATATCCGTCAAGCACCTTGTAGAGCCTTGATACCCTTGTAGTATGACGCCCTCTTCCGAGTTTCCGGCTTATCTCCGATGTTTCCACATCAAGGTCGGGGGAGATATGATTGAGCAGGGTAGACTTCCCGACGCCTGTGTTCCCTGTAAAGGCGATCACCTTACCGCTTATAATATCACGGATAGGATCAATGCTGCGGTCATCAGTGTAATCACAGATTATAACGGGGCATATGTCGGAGTAGATCTCAGGGATGAAGGTATTTGTCTTCAGATCATTCTTGGTGAGCGCAATGACAGGGGATATCCCTTTGTATTCGCATACTGCTATAAATCCGTCGAGTATCTGTGTATCAGGCGAAGGTTGACAGGTCGATACCACAAATATCATTATGTCAATATTGGCAAGGGGAGGGCGAAGGATATAGTTTTTCCTCTCGTGTATACCGGTAATGACTCCGTCTTCCACGTCACATATATCTCCTGCGCACGGAGAGATCCCGTTTTTTCTGAACAGTCCTCTTGCCTTGCAGGACACGATGCCTTCATCCGTCTCTGCCGTATAGATACCGCCTAAGCAGTCAAGAATTAATCCTTCCATATTTCCTTTCAGAAAGGGTCGGGAGTGATCCCGACCCATATGTATCAGTTTCCGCCTATGGTCTGCCAGAAGTTGGCATCATCTTCTATCGGAGGAGGAGGCAGCAGATCGGCAGGATCCACAAATCCCTGATCGTTTGCGGGATCCGGTTCGTCTATGATGATCTGCTTCTCATCATCCTCAAGTATCTCATCATCTGCCACAGGCTCCGTGACCGCACCGTAAAGGGTGCGGAGCATATCCCCGTCAAAGGAAGTCGTGGAGATAGCACCTGTATTGAAGTCTACGGCAAATTCAGCGATACGGTGTGCGTGACCGTCTGAACTTATGGTCTCCACCACGACCTTCTGAGTATCCTGTCCCTTTACAGGTATAGAAATGGTGGAAACATAACCTATGTTGTCAATAGATGTGGTACCTGCAAGATTACCGCCGACATACGCATTGAATACCGCAGCTCCGTCAAGTCCCTCGGGAACGGCAAAGCTTACGTTGCGTGTAACTGTGGGAGGTTCACCCGAAGAATAGGTTATTATAACAGTCTGCTTGGGATTTACGATATTAGGCTCACCCGCATCGTCAAGAGCAGGGATGCTCTGACCTGTTACTTCATTTGCAGGCGCTACGTTATCCTCTTTCTCCGATACTACGGTAAATCCCTTGCCTTCCAGGAATTCCACTGCATCAAGGAGCTGCATCCCGACAACATCGGGCATTACCACATTATAGATCTCAGGGCCGAGCGAAACGTGTACGATGACCGTTGAGCCCCATTCTGCAAGAGTATTTCTCTCCGGCTCAGTCTTGATAACATGGTTCGCCTCGATCTCGTTATTCTCCATAACAAGCGAATAATAAAGTCCTTCAGCCTCTATCATAGAGGATGCGACACTCGCCTCAAGCGTGTAAGTATTGGGTACGTTCACCATTCTGGGACCCTTGCTGACTACCGCTTTTACCTCCGAGTTGCCGACGATTATCTGTGAGCCGGCCTTAGGCGAATGAGAAATGATGGTGCCTTCGGGATACTCACTGTTGTATTCCTCACGATCGACCACAAGCTTGAAGTAATCCGTATAGAATGACTTGCTCTCATTATAGTCCTGACCCACAAGATCCACCATAGGCTGAGTGGATTTCGTACCTGTGTCGCCAAATTCACGGATTATGATGAATGCTATGAAAATAACGACGCTTATTATAACAGCCGCTGCTATTGCGGTAAGTGCCACCACAAAGTACGAAGATTTGGAAACATCTTCCACTTCATCATCCTCAACATCGTCGACATCATCAGGTTCTTCATACCGTACTTTCTTCTTTGAAGCCTTTTCTTCGGAACGGTTCTTTTCCGTTCTCTTTTCAGATACGTCCGGCTTGTCGAAGTACTGTGTCTTTTCTTCCTTCTTTTCCTCCGGCAGATCATATTCAAAGACCGTGCCGGGATCCCGTCTCAGTTCCTCAATATCCTTTATCATCTCCGATGCGGACTGGTAACGCTTTGTCGCATCAGTCTGCATTGCACGCATCACGATCTCGCTCAGGCCGTCGGGGATCTTGTCATTGAGAGATTTTGGCGACCTGGGAGTATACTGCATATGTTTAAGTGCCACAGCAATAGGCGTATCGCCGTCAAACGGCTTCACGCCCGTGAGCATCTCATACAGCATCACGCCGACCGAGTAAATGTCGCTCTTCTCGTCCGTTACCTCACCCCTTGCCTGTTCGGGGCTGATATAGTGAACACTGCCTATTGCCTTGTCTGAAAGGGTCTTGCCCTCCTCTCTGGCAAACCGTGCAATGCCGAAATCCATGACCTTTATGGTGCCGTCAGGGAAGAGCATGATGTTCTGCGGCTTTATATCACGGTGTACGATGCCTCTGTCATGAGCGTGCTGGAGAGCACGCAGCACCTGTGTTATGAAATGAACGGAGTCCTTCCATTTAAGGGCGCCCTGCTGCTCCATAAACTCTTTGAGCGTGATACCGTCTATGTATTCCATGACGATAAACTGTATCTTCCCCGAGAAGCCGACATCGTATATCTTGACGATGTTGGGATGGCTCAGCACCGCTATCGCCTTGGATTCATTGCGGAAACGGCGGATAAAGTCGTCGTTGTCAGCATATTCGTTTTTCAGGATCTTTACCGCAACAGTCTTATCATCTTTAAGGTCTACGGCTTTGTATACCTCAGCCATACCGCCTATTCCGATAAGCTCGGTGATCTCATAGCGTCCGTCGAGCTTTCGCCCGATAAATTTGTCCATTGAAGCTTCACTCCTAAAGTTATTACTTTATGAGAACAGCGGTGATATTATCTCCGCCTTCATTATCAAGTGCAGTCTGAACCAGATGTGCCACCGCCTCATCGGGGGGCATATCCTTGATAGTCCTGAACATGAGACCTTCGTCACAGAAGTTGTACAATCCGTCCGAGCAGAGAAGTATCGCCGCTCCGTCCGGTATCTCATATTCAAAATAATCAGGTTCCACATCCTCACTCACCCCTATTGCACGGGTGATGATATTTCGTTTCGGATGTGTCTTGAGTTCTGCTTTTGTGATGTCGCCGCTCTCATACAGATCCATCACCATCGAGTGATCCTTTGTTATCTGAGTGATCTGGTGAGTAATGAGGTAAGCCCTGGAATCTCCCACATTGATGACGTGTAAGGTATTGTCCCTGACAAGTACAGCAACACAAGTCGTACCCATGCCGTTCCATTCGGGTATGGCACAGCCCAGCTCATATACGACAGCATTGGCGGAGCGAACTGCTGATACCATGATATTGCGTATACGGTTTGAATCGAATTCGGGAGAATACTTCCCCTCGATCTGCTCCGCAACGAACACAGAAGTTCTTTCTCCTGCCTCTTTGCCTGCATTCTGACCGCCCATACCGTCACAAACTACGGCAAAGACTGCATTGTCCAGTTCCACTGTTCGGAAGCTATCCTGATTTTCAGCTCTCTTGTTGCCTATATCAGTCCGAGAATAGACCATCATGTACTAAAGGTCACCTCCGTACGGTTCATCTTAAAGATCATATTTCATACTCACGTCGCAGCTGTCCGCAAGCAGCATCTATATCTGCACCGAGCGTGCGTCTCACTGTCACGTTGAGACCCATGCCGGATAATTTTTTCGCGAATTGTTCGACCTTGGCTCTGTTTGAGCGATAATCACGTTCCTTGATAGGATTTACGGGGATAAGGTTGAGGTGGCAGACCATTCCGGAGAGCAGTCTGTGAAGCTGCCGTGCATCCTCATCCGAATCATTTACCCCTTCTATGACCGCATACTCAAATGAGATACGCCGTCCTGTCTTATTCATGTATTCCCTGCACTCATTGAGCAGGGTCTTGATATCATACCTGCGGTTTACAGGCATGATCTCACTTCGCCTCACATCATTTGCACTGTGGAGAGAGACTGACAGTGTTATCCCGAGTTTCATATCCGCAAGTTCCCGTATCCTCGGGACTATGCCGCAGGTCGATACGGAAACGTGTCTCAGGGACTGCTTGCGCCCTCTCTCATCGGAAATGAGCTGTAAAAACCTGACCACATTATCGAAATTGTCAAGCGGCTCTCCTATGCCCATCAGCACGATGCTGTCAGCATGTCTGCCGCTCTCTCGTTCTGCCGTGTATATCTGCGAAAGTATCTCGGAAGCTGTCAGATCACGTCTGAAACCAGCTATCGTGGATGCGCAGAAAGTGCAGCCCATCTTGCATCCCACCTGGGTGGAAACGCAGATGCTGTTTCCGTGGTTGTATTCCATGAAGACGGTCTCCACATGATTATTGTCCCGAAGCTCATAAAGATATTTCAGTGTACTGTCAGTCTTTGATGTCAGCTTTCGGACTACCTTCAGATCCTCGATATAGAACCTTTCACTAAGCTCGTTCCTGAGCTGAAGAGAAAGATCGCTCATTTGGGAAAAGTCCGTAATATTCCTTGCATGGAGCCATGTGAAGATCTGCCTTGCACGGAACTTCTGCTGTCCCATTTCAAGGAGTTCAGCCTCCAGCTGTTCAAAGGACATTGACAATATATCCTTCATCTCTTTATCATCTTGCATATGTAGAAACCGTCCCTGTCTTTGGCAAAGATCATCTGATCGGAAACTATGTCGAACGGGTTTTCCCGTGCGAACCTGTGTGTTATCTCTTCATTTTCATCGGGATCTACGGTACAGGTCGAGTAGATCAGCACCCCTCCCGAAGACAAGTATTCAGCCGATGTACACAGTATCTTATACTGTATTTCCGGAAGTCCGGACACCATTTCAAGGGATTTATATCTTATCTCGGGCTTCCCCGAAACGCCGAACCCAGAGCAGGGGACATCGCACAGTATCTTGTTCGGACGGCAGGCTGCAAGTTTTTCACTGTATACCGTGCCGTCATTGACTGCGACCTCTATATCGAGCCCCAGTCTCTTTGCATCCCGAAGGATAAGTCCTGCACGGTGCTCGTACAGCTCGCAGGAGATCACTTTGGCGCCGTTTTCAGCCATTGTGAAGGATTTCCCGCCGGGTGCTCCGCATATGTCGATTATGACATCGCCGTTCTGCGCATCCATCATATCAGCACACATCTGTGAAGAAAGGCCCTGTACATGGTAAAGCCCGTTCACAAACGAATCAGCGGAAAAGTCGGGATCGTCCAGCTTTATGCTGTTGTTTACCTCTCCCGCTTCGCAAGCTGTCCCTTCATCCGCAAGGATGCGCATCAGCTCGTCTCTGTTCGTCTTTGTTATATTGGTGCGTATATAAGTGTCGGGTACAGCATCGAGCCTGTCGAGCCATATAAGGGTATTCTCTCTGCCGTATGCAGCAAGTATCTTCCTTATGAGCCCGACAGGAACGGAATATGCTACGCTCAGTCTTTCGCATTCATCGCCGTCAACAGGCGGGATGACCTTTCCGTCACGGATGAATGAACGGAGTATCCCGTTCACCATAGTGCCTGCACTTGCATACCGAAGCTTTTTTATCAGCTTTACCGATTCATTTACGGCAGCGCTGTCAGGCACATTCATATATAAAAGCTGGCACAGTCCCATCAGAAGTACTATTCGGACAGGAGCGTCGAGCTTTTCTATCGGTTTTTTTGAATATTTGCGAAGTATATGTTCAAGGGTCAGCCGCCGCTCAACCGTGGTAAGTGCCAGCTTCGCAGAAAAGGACTTATCTTCATCCGACAGCTTATCAGTGCTGTTCATGACAAGATTTGAATACGCCCCTTTTTCTATGCTGCGGATCCACTGATAAGCAGCCTCTCTTGCTGTCATATGTGATTTCCTCTGAGGAAGTCGGCGGTTTTCATGCGCTTTCCGCTGTCAGCCTGTACCTCTGTGAATGTTACGCCATAACCGTCGCCGCAGACAAAGGTAAGGTCGGTCTTATCCGCAATGGTACCTGCGGGAAGATCGTATTTTTTCCCCTTGAGCTGACTTCTGAAGACCTTCAGCCTTCGTCCGTTGATCTCAGTAGTTGCACATGGCCACGAAGAAAGGCCGCATATCCTGTTATGCACCTGACGAGCAGGAAGACTGAAATCTATGGGGCAAAGCTCCTTGGTCAGCTTCGGTGCATAGGTGGAAAGACTGTCGTCCTGTTTTTCGGGAACAAGAGTACCGTTTTCAAGCCTGTCAAGCGTTTCACTTAACACTTCTGCTCCCATAACGGCGAGCCTGTCGTGCAGTTCATCCGCCGTCTCATTTTCACCGATGGGAGTTGAACGTTTTACCAGCATATCGCCCGTATCAAGTCCTTCAGCCATCAGCATGGATGTGACACCCGTCTCTTTCTCACCGTTTATCACAGCCCATTGTATGGGACCTGCGCCCCGGTACTTGGGAAGCAAAGAGGAATGTATGTTTATGCACCCGAATCTGGGCATATCAAGGACTTCCTTCGGGAGTATCTGCCCGTAGGCAGCCACAACGATAACGTCGGGGGAAGCCTTGTCAAGTATCTCCATAATGCTGCCGAGCTGATCGCCACGCAGACTTACGGGCTGATAGACAGGGATATCATGTGTAACGGCAAGTTCCTTTACAGGAGGAGGGGTGAGTTTATGGCCTCTGTTTTTCGGCTTGTCCGGTTGTGTGAATACTGCCGTTACCTCATGCCTGCTGTCTATGAGCATCTGAAGGGGAGGCACCGCAAACTCGGGCGTACCCATGAAAACTATTCTCATTATTTTCTGCGCCTTCTCCTTGTATTGTCTTCAGGCTGTACAAATTCGGTGACCTTATCTGTAAAGAGTTCACCGTCCAGATGCTCTGTCTCATGTGCGGCACACTGTGCGCCAAGGCCTTCAAGCCTAATCTCAAAAGGCTCACCGTTCCTGTCTACTGCTTTGAGAGTAAGCTTTTCGGGCCTGTCTACATATCCCCACTTATCAGGGATAGAAAGGCAGCCCTCTATAACGTGCTGGTTGCCCTCAAAGTCGCTCACAGTCGGATTGATAGCCTCTATGCGAAGCATCTTGCTTTCATCCTCGGGATCCTCAGTATCGGGTATATGCATTATGAAAAGACGTCTGCATATCCCGACCTGGGGAGCAGCAAGCCCTACTCCGTCAGCCTTATCAAGAGTCTCGTGCATATCGTCGATAAGCGTGTGCAGTCTGTCGTCAAACTTCACGATCTCCCTGCACTTCTTGCGCAGTATCGGATCTCCTTCAAGATAAATGTTTCTGATAGCCATTTGTTCACCTTTTCTATCCGTTTACGGAATATCGCCGTTCATATCGGCATATATGCTTATATCTCTGAATTCCGACATCTTTTACGTGATCCTTCTCACGTCACCCACAAGCTGTCTGAAAGCAGGATTGTTTCTGCATTTGATTATCATTCTCCACCTGAAGCGGCCGTTCACCCGTTCAAGTATACATTTCGCAGGGTCATATACGTGAAGTGGCATTTTTTCCCGCTTCGCCGCTTCTTCCCTCAGTATACCGCAGAACTTTCTTGCTGCATCCTCCACATCATCATCAACTATCCCCGAAAAGCCGATTATGCAGATATCGCAGAACGGGGGATAGATCATTGACCGCCTGATCGCTATCTCCTGGCTGTAAAAGCTCTTGTAATCCTGAGCGGCAGCCATATTGATTATATAATGGTCGGGGTTTGCGGTCTGGATAAGAGCCGTACCTCCCAGCTTGCGTCCGCTCCTGCCTACGACTTGTGTAATAAGGGAGAACGTTCTCTCAAAGGATCTGAAATCCCCGGCATACAGGGCTTTGTCGATATTGAGAACTCCCACGAGCGTCACCAGCGGGAAGTCAAGTCCTTTGGCGATCATCTGCGTACCGACCATGATATCATATTCACCGCGGCGAAAGGCATTGAACTGCTTTTCATACGCAAACCGTGAAAGGGTAGTATCTGCATCCATCCGGAGTATCCTTGCTCCGGGGAAATGCTCCGCCATCTCTTCCTCGAGTTTCTGCGTGCCCGTGCCTGTCAGTATCATATCATCAGAACCGCATTTGGGGCAATGAGGAACGAATGACTGTGAATACCCGCAGTAATGGCAGATAAGTCTGTTGTTCTTGCGGTGATAGGTAAGTGCGATGCTGCAATTCGGACAGGTCAGTGTTTCCTTGCACGAAGTACAGGTAACATATGTATGATATCCTCTTCGGTTGAGAAGAAGTATGGATTGCTGTCCGCGTCTGAGCCTATCCTTGACCTCATAAACAAGGCGTTCGCTCAGAGATGTGCGCAGTCCGGCAGTATCTATTATCTCCACCTTCGGCAGTCCTGCGCCGCCGTAGCGTTCCGACAGTTCAAACAGCTTTGTCCTGCCGCACTGGGATGAATAGTATGATTCAATGGAAGGAGTGGCGGAGCCGGTGAGAAGCAGTGCCTTATTGTACAGGCATCTCCATGCGGCTATATCCTTGGCACTGTATCGGGGATTTGATTCCGACCGGTATGTATGCTCTCCTTCTTCGTCTATTATGATAAGTCCTATATTCTCAAGAGGAGCAAAAACCGCACTTCGTGTCCCGACCGCTATTCTTGCCGCTCCCGTCCGCAATCTTTTGTATTCCGCCGACCTCGACGAAAGTGTCAGCCCCGAATGCATCACAGCCACCGTATCACCGAAAAGTCCTGTAAAGCGGCTTACGGTCTGGGGAGTAAGCGAGATCTCCGGGATAAGCACGATCACATTTCTGCCGATACTCAGCGTATGGTCGATAAGTTTTGCATAAACAAGAGTTTTGCCGCTTCCGGTGACGCCGTGAAGGAGTGCCGCTGAAGGTTCTCTCTTGTCTATAAGCTGTGATATGCCCTCATACACTTTCTGCTGCTGTGCGCTCAGGGTAATATCTGCCGGATCTTTTCTTTCAGTCTGTACAGGGATCGGTTCGGCTTCATACGTTTCAGCCACTCCATCAGTGCACAGACGCTTGACAACGCCCACTGTACATCCTGCAAGGTAGCAGATCTCGCTGACCGAAAGTGTCCCTTCACTGCGCAGTATATCGGCGACCGCCTGCTGTTTCCTGCTGAGGGCTTTTTCCTTGCCTGTCAGCCGCACCATGGTTATGGTCTTATCCCGTATCCTCTGCTTCGTGCGGTCGGTCACAGTGACTGCACCGCATTCGGTAAGCTCTTTCAGGCAAGTCTTATCCGATGAGAGGATAAGTTCCTGTTCCTTTTTATCCTCAGCATTCAGAGCAGAGAAGTACAGATCCCGTGCCTTCTGCGAACAGTCATCAGGTCCGGGCTCTTCTCCGAGCCTGTATTCCGCACTCAGATCAACGCCGAGCCCGGGAGGGATAAGCACACGCAGAGCCTCCGAATAGGTACACATCGCAGTATCCTTGATGCGTTCAAGGAGGGAGAGCTGTTCTTCATTGAGAAGATCGCTGCTGTCGATGAGAGAGGATATCTCTTTCATCCCTTCCGCATCCTCAGACTCATATGTGTCAAGAACGATACCGATGCGCCGCCTGTCGCCTCTGCCGAAAGGCACGACCACACGTCTGCCCGCACTCACATCAAGTCCCTCGGGAACTATGTAGCTGTACGCCCGATCAAAGGCGAATGCCGCATCATTTATGCCTACATGGGCACAGCGTATCATGCTCCGACTGTCTTGGTAGGCTTAACGGAAGGATCCTCGATTATAGTGAATTTTCTCTGTGCAAATTCGTCTACTGCCAGAGCCACAGGCTTCTCATCGGGTATCTTCTTGTTCTTTTCCTTTTCCTTTTCCTGTTCGTCAGCTATTGCTCTTGCACGCTTTGCAATTCCTACAACAACGGAGTAATAGCTTTCTCCGTGTACTGCCATCTGACTCATGGAAGGTTTGAGCATCATGATAGGTTATCTCCTTTATTAAGCACATCATCTATAAGGTCATGGCAGCGAAATGCCGCCGTTTTCTCTGCATCAATTATCCCGATCATATCTTGTGCGGCTGTTTCAGCCACATCATTGAGTATCACATGATCGTAGCGGTAAGCATATCCGATCTCTTCCGCTGCCTTGGAAACCCGCTCCTCTATGATCTCGGGAGTTTCCGTCCCTCTCTTGTACAGGCGCCGCCTGAGTTCATCCACGCTCGGAGGCAGGATAAAAACAAGAACGGCTTCCGGATACTTTTCCTTTACCTGCATAGCGCCCTTGACTTCTATCTCCAGCACCACGTCTTCACCTTTGTTGATGTGAGCCATCACCGGGTCGGAAGGTGTGCCGTAATAGTTGTCGCAGTATACAGCATATTCAAGCATAGTGCCGTTGTTTATCCTGTTCTCGAATTCTTCCCTGTCCAGGAAATAGTAATTTACGCCATCCTTGTCACCCGGTCTCGGAGGACGGGTAGTCGCAGACACCGAATAAAAGAATTTACGCTTTTCCTGAACCGCACTGAGGACAGTGCCCTTGCCGCATCCCGAAGGAGCGGAAACAACTATGAGAAGTCCTTTCTTCATTCTTGCTCCTCCTTTGATGTTCGGTCGATTATGGACTCGGGTGACAGTGCGGAAAGCACGACATGGTCGCTGTCCATCACAAGGACGGTCTTGGTCTTTTTGCCGTAGGTGGCATCAATAAGCATACCTCTGTCCCTTGCATCCTGGATTATCCTCTTTATCGGCGCCGATTCGGGGCTGACCGCACAGACAAGTCTTGATGCAGACACCGCATTCCCATAGCCGATCGGAATAAGTTCCATATGATCAACTACTCGATATTCTTTATCTGGTCACGAATTTACTCTATCTCGCTCTTCAGATCCACGACCGCTCTTGTTATCGCTATATCCTGCGCCTTTGAGCCTATGGTATTGGCTTCACGGTTGAATTCCTGGATAAGGAAATCTATCTTCCTGCCGATAGGCTCATCGAGAGAGAGCATATCGGTGAGCTGAACGATGTGAGATCTGAGGCGCACAGTCTCTTCCGCAACGGCTGTCTTGTCCGCAAATATCGCAGCCTCGGTAACGATGCGCTGCTCATCGACATCCTTCTGGTCAAGCACCTCACATAAGCGCTGATAAAGTCTGTTGCGGTAGGCCTCCACCGACAGAGGAGAGAGACGTTCTATCTCTGCGACCAGTCTTTCTATTATGTCAAGGCGTTCGAGTATGTCTTCACGCATCTTGACGCCTTCAGCTTCACGCATGGAAATAAACTTTCCTACCGCTTCATCCGCCACAGACTGTACATCCGCCCATATCTGCTCCTCATCATCAGCCGCCTTGCGGACAGTGAAGGCATCAGGTATGCGCATGAGCTGTGAAAGCGTGATGTCATCGGTAAGGGAAAGTTCTTCGTTTGCACGGCGCATGGCATCTATGTAGCCTCTGGCTACCGTCATATTCACATCCACCACAGCATCAGCCGTCTCCACGGAGGTGATAAGGACGGTGACTTCCACCTTGCCTCTTGATATTTTCCCGTTAAGATAGGATTTCAGCTTTTCATCAAGGAACCCGTATGTCCTCGGCAGTCTTGACGAAAACTCATAATAGCGGTGATTGACGGATCGTATCTCTATGGTGATATCTCTGCCGTGCAGGATATTCTGTGCCCTGCCAAAGCCTGTCATACTTTTAATCATTTCAACACTCCCGCTGACGGGCACAAAAAGCCCCTTTTATCCCTATTTTAAACATAACTATTAGTATTATAACACATTTTTTCTACAAAATCAAGTTTTTTTTATTATTTATCGTTATTGCAATTGAACATTTTTGTTAGTTTATCAAATGGCGATTTGTTGATTTAGCACAAATAATATGAACAAAACAGGGGAGCGGATACTGTGACAAAGTGCTCTCTGCACAGATGACCAAGGCAGTCTGTACAATATGTACAGACTGCCTGTTCTGTATCATTCACAGTCAGGGGGCATAAATGCCTAAAGCTTACTGATTGAGCCTGAAATGGACAGGGATGCCGTTTCTGTATTCCGGGATCACCTCACCCTGTATAAGGGGGAGAAAGTACCCCAGAGCATCCATTGTTATATCGCTGTGATCTGCGGTTATCCAGTTGTCAGGCAGGAAACGCTCCCTGTTGGCGGCTTCCTCAGCGGAAATGGAGATGACTTCCACACGGTAGGGCTCGTTGCTTATTCGGCGAAAGCCCATCATCCTGCCGCTGTCACCCGACATCGCAGCGTCTACTGCTGCCTTGCCCACCATTTCAGCCTCTGCAAGATCGGTAGCCGATGCCATATGAGAAGAGCATCTCTGCATCACGTTCAGTTCTATCGACCTCACCTTGCAGCCGAATCTGTCCGCACAGCATTTCTCAAGATACTTTGCAACGCCCGAATTATCCGTGTGACCGAAGGCATCTGCACCTGTCTTTACATAGTTGCGGTCATCCGGGACGATGCCTTCGCTCACCGCAACTATGACCGCACGGTATCTCTTCATCATGCTCTCCACATCAGCAAGGAATTTCTCTATGGAAAAGCCGTTCTTGTACGCTTCAGGCACATAGATAAGGTGGGGAGCAGGTTCCCCGTTTGCACGGAGTACACAAGTCGATGCGGTGAGCCATCCTGCATTGCGCCCCATTATTTCAACTATGGTGATGGACTGTATCGAATATACTCTGCTGTCACGGATAATTTCCTGAAGCGTGGTAGCCACATATTTTGCGGCTGACCCGAAACCGGGAGTGTGATCCGTGCCGGGAAGGTCGTTGTCAATGGTCTTGGGTATACCTATGACCTTTATGTTCTTGCCTACCGCACGCAGGTATTTGTCAAGCTTCATGACAGTATCCATGCTGTCATTTCCGCCGATATAGAAGAAAGCCCCTATATCATGCTTTTCAAGCGTGTTGACGATGTTCATGTATTCTGTCTCCGTAACGCTGTCATTGGGGTCATATGTACGAAGTTTGTAGCGGCATGACCCGAGTACAGTCGAAGGCGTGCGCTTGAGCAGGTCAATGTCATGGTCGGTTGTAAGGATATTCACAAGGGGTACGAGCTCATCATTTATCATGCCCTCTATCCCGTTTATCGAACCAAATACCTGACCTATCTCTCCATAGTCACCCGCCCTCTCGAATACTCCCGCAAGAGAGGAGTTGATAGCAGCAGTAGGTCCGCCCGACTGGGCTACAGCAATGTTCATCGGTAACTCTCCTTTTCCTGTTCTTATTCCTTGTAAAGTGACCTCAATCTCTCCAGTCCGGTATCCGTCACATTAAGGGCTTCCCGTATATATCCCGTCACCGAGCCGTATAAGTTCCTTGTTCCTTTTACAGGTCTGAAATTAGAAAGAGACATCTTTTCTTCCTCCGTATCATTATACCACATTTTTCTGATTAATGCAAGTGCGAAATATATTTCGTATGTGTCAAGTAAAAGTAGGCAGATAATTAGAAAAAGGTCACAACAAACAAAAAAAGATGAAAAAAATTGTAGAATGCTAACAACCACAAAGCTTGGATAAAGCCTTATTAGCCGGAGAAGGGTGAAAGGGATGCGGGCA
>JAFUHM010000060.1 GCA_017468865.1 Oscillospiraceae bacterium
CCTCGTTATCCCCGAGCTCAACGGCAAGCTCATCGGCTCCGCTCAGAGAGTTCCCGTTCCCACAGGTTCCACCACTATCCTTACCGCTGTCGTTAAGGGCAAGGATGTTACCAAGGAAGGCATCAACGCTGCTATGAAGGCTGCTGCTTCCGAGTCCTTCGGCTACAACGAGGATCAGATCGTTTCCTCCGACGTTATCGGTATGAGATACGGTTCTCTCTTCGATGCAACTCAGACTATGGTATCCAAGATCGACGACGATACATATCAGGTACAGGTAGTTTCCTGGTATGACAATGAGAACTCCTACACCTCTCAGATGGTAAGGACTATCAAGTACTTCGCTGAACTCGGCTGATAAAGGCTGATCGTCAGATCACATCAAAGGCATCCCCAAGGGATGCCTTTTTTTGCCTTCTCTTAAGAGGGCGTCTTTTTTCGGGTCGGAGTCGAATAAAAAACCCTTGCCGAACACCGGCAAGGGTAAAAGTCCTAAATAGAATTTAACGTGTTAGGTGGTCTCACTCCCCGTAATTTAGATTACCGAAATATAACTAAAGCGAGTTGCTTGACATTCTCCTTTACGAAGATGAAATTCTATATAAAGCATTCAGCATGCAAAAGAACTTATTTCAATGATCCATTGGAATATCCTCACATTACTTAAATTCCCGCCGGGGTCATCTGAAACTGGCGATCATGCCATTGGAATACACCTCAAATCATTAAGCTTTTCAAACTACTGAACATCAGCTTAACTGTCCATGGGACTTACTCCTTATACGTTATCTCTTGCATTCCGGACCGACAGCCCGCTGCCGCCGACCCGCTGACTAAAAATTCAGATCGTGAAAACCTCTCGATTTCATAAAAACCAGCCCTTTCTTAAGAAGAACTATCCTTGAATAAGCCTAAGTTTATTTTCGGACTCACTCCCTTACAAGCTACTTGAAATCAAATCTCCTGATCATATGAAATCATTCCTTTACTCGAGGATAACTACCTGCCGGCATTTAAGCGGCTAAACCGAACTGTACTTTGGACTCATTCCCTTCTGTCTAAATTTCCTGAACATACCTCAGTAAAATCATATCTATCATCCTTTCTGCATAGCATCAGGATAACTTACTTGATACCGGCGGATCCAACCGCCGCTCCCCGCAAGAGAGAACCTTGGTAAAGACTGCGTGCACGTCCCGCACAGGATATAAAAAGCACCGCTGAAAGCTCTCCGTGCCATCCTATATGGACTAACACTTGCCAAAGCTCCTGCGGCTGACTGTTTCGGATCTGACTCAGTTACAAAACATGGAAGTGGGCGGTATCACCGCACTGCATTTTAAACTTCCGCACCAATCACCGATACTGCGAGCCGCTGTGGAACTCTCTTGACTGATGGATCTCTGTTGCCATTGGACTCGCCCCTTTCCTGGATATGGTGGACATTCGGACTGCTCTCTCGGATGTGTCTGAGCTTATCTCCCTGTCGTTGTATATATAATACCATATCTCGCCGTCATTGTCAATAGTTTTCTGCAAAAATCCCCCACAGTTTTTGTGCAAGATTTTTATTCATTTTGTCTATTGACATAAACAGCCCTTTATGGTATAATTGATATGTTGGTTTGCTATACGCAGATGACGGCTATACCGTGTCTGCTTTTTTTATTTGCTTGAACATTACGAAAGAGTGACTATATGTATCTACGCTCTCTGGAAATGCAGGGATTCAAGTCATTTCCCGATAAGATCACACTTGAATTTGACAAGGGCATAACCGCCGTGGTAGGCCCCAACGGAAGCGGAAAATCCAATATAGGCGACGCCGTCCGCTGGGTGCTCGGGGAACAGTCATCAAAGACGCTCCGTGGTGCCAAAATGGAGGATGTCATCTTTGCAGGCACGCAGCTCCGCCGTCCCATGGGGTTCGCATCCGTTACGCTCAACATCGCAAATGACGACCATGTGCTCAACTCCGACAGCGACAACGTTGCCGTTACCCGCAAGCTCTACCGCAGCGGCGAAAGCGAATATATGATAAACGGCGAACAGGTCAGCCTGAAGGATATATCGGAGCTGTTCATGGACACAGGCCTCGGACGTGACGGCTACTCCATAATAGGTCAGGGAAAGGTGGCGGAGATAGTCTCCTCCCGCTCCTCGGAAAGGCGCAGCATCTTCGAGGAGGCAGCAGGCATCTCCCGTGCCAGATACCATAAGGAAGAGGCGGAGCGTCAGCTTGAGAAGGCAGAGGAGAACATCTCCCGCCTTACCGATACCATGAGCGTTTACGAGGAGCAGCTCGCCCCCCTTAAAATACAGGCGGAAAAGGCTGAGAAATACGTCGTCCTTGCCCAGGAGCGCAAGTCCCTGGAGATCACCATATGGATGGACTCCGTGGGAAAGCTGCGTGAGAAGATAAAGGATCTGGAGGAGAAGATCGTAAACAACGCATCGGAGTGTCAGCAGTCGGATGCGCAGATCGAGAAGCTCGAATCCGCTCAGGATGAACTCAGCAGGCAGACGGAGGAACTCAACATCGAGCTTGACTCACTTCAGGCAGACCTGCTCTCAAACGAGCAGTCGAACTCCGCCGACATTGCCGACATCGCCGTTCTCGAAAACGAGATCAAGCACGCACAGGAGCGCATTGAACAGCTCAAAGCCTCCATCGAGGGAGCCAACAATTCCCGTGAGGAGGACAGGCGTGCCGCCGAGGAAAAGGCTCATCTTGCCGAGGAGATCTCCGCACAGATACACATTCTGGAGGAGTCCGTCAGCAAGTGCGAGGAGGAACTCAGAGGCACATCCGACATGGGAGCGGACACCGACAGGAAGCAGTCCGAGCTTGACGCAAGGCTTTCCGCCCTCTGTATCAGGCGCACCGAGATAAACACCGCCATTGCCGCCGCAAAGGACAACCTTGACGACATGACTGAGCGCCGCCGCATAGCCGCAGAACAGCTCACCGATGCCGACCAGAGAAAGAACGGCCTTGACAGGGAAGAGCATGAGGTGGAGGAAGGGCTCAAAGTCGTCACCGAAAAGCAGCTCGAACAGGTCAACCGCATCTCAGGCATGAAGCGCATACAGGAGGGAAAGGGCAAGAAGCTCGAATCCCTCACCCGTGAGATGGGGGCTCTCTCCTCGGAGATGACCGCTCTCAGGGAGCGTCACCGCATACTCACCGACCTCGAGAACAGCATGGAAGGCTACGGCCACGCAGTAAAGGCTGTGCTCCGTGCCGCCAAGAACGGACAGCTAAGGGGCGTAAGAGGCACAGTATCTCAGCTGATAGACGTGGATCCCGAATACAGCGTTGCCATTGAGACGGCTCTGGGCGGTGCTTTGCAGAACATCGTCACATCGGATGAGGATACCGCCAAAAGGGGCATCCGCCTGCTCAAAGACATGAACGCAGGACGTGCCACCTTCCTGCCCATGACATCCGTCAGGGGCAGCAGGCTCAATGAGAGGATGGACGGCATCCCCGGATTTATCGCACTTGCCTGCGACCTCATCGGCTACGATGATGAATACGAAGGCATCATCGATCAGCTGCTGGGCAGGATCGCCGTTGCGGAGAACATTGATCAGGCAGGCAGCATCGCACGCAGGTTCGGCTATAAGTTCAGGGTCGTGACCCTTGACGGACAGGTGGTCAATGCGGGCGGTTCCTACACGGGCGGTTCAGCCAACCGTTCCAGCGGCATACTCACACGAAAGAATGAGATCGACAGCATAAGCGCCGATCTGGAGCAGCGGCAGTCACGGCTTTCCGCCCTCAAAGAGGAGGAGCAGACGCTCCGTGCCCAGTTCAACAAGTCAGCCATCGAACTTGAAGCCCTTGAAGAAGAGCAGCGCCGCATAGAGGGCGACAAGATACGATACGACGCCGAACTTCGCCGCATCCGTGAGATGCGTGAACAGCTCGGCAGCAGCGGAGAGAATGCCAAGCGCACCCTTTCCGATATAGAGAAGAGATACGACACGGTGACAAACTCCGTCACGGAGAACGAGAGCCGCCTTGCAAAGCTGGTGGAAGAGATAGCCGCAGCAAAAGCAGCATCGGGAGAGGCTGTCGCAGAAAGGGAGCGCATCGCCGAACTGAAGGAGCAGCTTTCCGACAGGATCGCAGAGCTGCGCATACAGACCGCTTCTCTCACGAAGGACAGAGAGAACGCCCTTGCCGCCATCGAGAGCCTGAAGGAGAAAAGCCGTCTGGCAGGAGAAGGCACAGTCGAGCTTGCCCTTGAGATAAAGGACAGGGAACGCTTTATCGGCGACTCCCGTGAAAAGATAGCGGCAGTCCGTGAAAAGCTGTCAGATTCAGGGAAAAGATCGGAAAGCATCAGACAGCAGATAGACGGCAAAAGACGTGACAAGCTCGCCCTTGAACGGCGTGACAGTGAGCTCAGAGGCGAACTCAAACAGGCCAATGACGTAAAGTCGGGGCTTTCCGCCGAGCGCATCCGCCTCAACGAACGCCGTGACGCATCTCTTGCCGAGCGTGACAAGATACTTTCGGATATGGCGGAGCAGTATGAACTTTACCCGTCCGAGGCAGAGAAGCTGGTCATCCCCGATGCGGACATACCCGAGCTCAACTCCCGTCTGCTTACCGTAAAGAACCGCATCAGGTCACTGGGCAGCATCAACCTTGAAGCCATCGACGATTACAAAGCCACCAACGAGAAATATCAGCTCCTCTCCTCTCAGCTCTCCGACGTCAACGCCTCTAAGAAGGAGCTCATCCGCCTTATCGACGAGTACACCGCCACCATGCAAAGGCAGTTCTCCGAGAACTTCGACCGCATCAATACGCAGTTCAAGCAGATATTCACCGAGCTTTTCGGCGGCGGCAGAGCGGAGCTGAAGCTCTCCGACCCCGACGACGTGCTGACATCGGGCATCGACATAAATGTAGCGCCCCCGGGAAAGGTCATCGGCAATCTTTCCCTGCTGTCGGGCGGTGAGCAGGCATTCGTGGCTATCGCCATATACTTTGCCATACTCAGGGTGCGTCCTGCGCCCTTCTGCATCCTTGATGAGATAGAGGCAGCCCTTGACGACGTGAACGTGTCACGCTACGCACAGTATATGCACAACTTCACCGACACCACCCAGTTCATCACCATTACCCACAGACGCGGCACCATGGAGGAAGCGGACGTATTCTACGGAGTCACCATGCAGGAAAAGGGCATATCAAAGCTGCTCCGTATGGAACAGCTCCCCGCCGAAGCAGAATAGCACTTTATGCTCATAAAAAGTCCCCGCCTGACAGACGGGGACTTTTCCTGCTTACGTTCAGCACAGCCCGATGTATGCCCAACACAGACAGATCAATGAATGGCTGTCGGCACTGCCCGAAATAAACAAGTCATTGAGCGGCTGTCCGCACTGCCGAGCCATATCGCATATGCCCGATACAGATAGATCAGCGTTCGGCTGTCGGCACCGCCGACCCTATAAGGCTCCTTACCACTTCGCCCGCTATGATAAGTCCTGCCGCCCCCGGCACGAAGGAAATCGATCCGGGCACGGGCTTCTTTGTATCCGTGGGCTGTGAGTGCGGTGTCAGTGGCTTTTCCTTTGAGTACACGACTTTAAGTCGGTCTATCCCTCTCTTGCGGCATTCATAGCGCATCACACGGGCAAGGGGGCATACCGAGGTGTCGTAGATGTCCGCAAGTTCAAGCAGTTCGGGGTGGAGCTTGTTCCCCGTCCCCATAGATGATATGACGGGGACTTTCGCATCCCTTGCCCGTTCGATGAGGGTCAGCTTTCCCGTCACGTTGTCAATGGCATCCACCACATAATCATATGCGGAGAAGTCGAACATATCCGCAGTCTCGGGAAGATAGAGTATATTATATGTCCTCACTCTGCATTCGGGTGAGATATCTGCGATCCTTGCGGCGGCGGTCTCCGTCTTGTACCGCCCTGTGGTGGAGTGAAGGGCGATTATCTGCCTGTTGATGTTTGACAGGCTTACGGTGTCATTGTCTATGAGGTCGAGTTCCCCTACCCCTGCACGGGCAAGAGCCTCCGTCACATAGCCTCCCACTCCGCCTATGCCGAACACAGCCACTCTCGAGCGGCGCAGCTTTTCTGCGCCCTCCTCCCCGATGAGCATCACCGTTCGTTCTGTATGATCCATAATCACCTCATAAAAGTCCCCGCTGCAACCGGCAGCGGGGCATTTCTTACAGCTTTATCCTCTTGGCGATCTCGTCAAGGAACTCATCCGTATATACTACCCTCTTGTCGGGAAGAGTGGACATTGCTGACAGGTTCTTGTCCATGATGCCCTCTTCCATAGTCTGTATGGATGCCTTTTCAAGCGCATCGGCAAACTTCATCAGATCGGGAAGTCCGTCAAGTTCGCCCCTCTTGCGGAGTGCGCCGCTCCATGCGAATATGGTCGCAATGGGATTGGTGGATGTGCGCTCGCCCTTGAGATGGTTGTAGTAGTGACGGGTAACAGTTCCGTGTGCAGCCTCGTACTCGTACTTTCCGTCGGGGGAAACGAGCACGGATGTCATAAGCCCCAGAGAACCGTAGGCAGTAGCCAGCATATCCGACATAACATCGCCGTCGTAGTTCTTGCAAGCCCAGATATAGCCGCCTTCGGAGCGGATGACACGGGCAACGGCATCGTCTATGAGGGTGTAGAAGTATTCTATGCCCTTAGCCTCAAACTTAGCCTTGTACTCATTTTCGTATATCTCGGCAAAGATGTCCTTGAAACGGTGGTCGTATGTCTTGGATATGGTGTCCTTTGCGGCAAACCAGAGATCCTCGCCCTGATCGAGGGCATAGTTAAAGCAGGTGCGCGCAAAGGAGGAGATGGAATTATCAAGGTTATGCACGCCCTGAACGATGCCGTCGGATGTCTTGAAATCATGGATGAGAGCCCTTGTCTCGGTGCCGTCCTCATTGGTGATGACGATCTCCGCCTTTGAGCCCTTGGGAGCCTTGAGCTCGGTGTTCTTGTAGATGTCACCGTATGCGTGACGTGCGATGGTGATGGGCTTTGTCCATGTGGGGATGTAGGGAGTGATGCCCTTTACGAGTATGGGCTTGCGGAACACCGTACCGTCAAGGATCGCACGGATAGTGCCGTTGGGAGACTTCCACATCTCCTTGAGGTCGTATTCCGTCATGCGTGCGGCATTGGGAGTGATGGTAGCGCACTTGACGGCAACGCCGTACTTCTTGGTAGCTTCCGCAGAATCTATAGTGACCTGATCGTCAGTCTCGTTGCGGTGAACAAGACCCAGGTCATAGTATTCGGTCTTCAGATCCACGAAGGGCAGGATGAGCTTGTCCTTTATCATCTGCCACATTACTCGTGTCATTTCATCCCCGTCCATCTCGACAAGGGGAGTGGTCATAAAAATTTTTTCCATATGGATCTCCTGTTCTGTACAGTCTTCCGCCCGCTCCCCTTACAGGGAGGAGGGAAGAGCAAAGATTATTTCCATGTCAGAGCCGCCCGTCAGCTCATTTATCGCATTTTCAAACATCGGAGCGACTTCATCCCAGTTGTTGCCGAATGCACCGCAGCCGTACTTGCCGAGAATGAGCACTTCGGGACGCTTCTGCACCGCAATGGTGATTATGCGGCGGATGCGCTCCTCCATGATGGCATTGACCTTGCTGTGGGCGAGCCGACAGGCATAGCGGTTGACCGCAGGCGACGTGATAAATCCGCATCTGACCGGAGTTTCAAGCATATTGTACCTGTCATCACGGATCACCGGCACACGGTATGACAGTATCATGCCGTGGGTGTATCCCTTGCCGTCGGTGAAGCGGTTTGCGTTGTAGAACTCCACCGTATCCCTGATGGTGTAGTAAAGCCCCGAGGCACGGCAGATATCTTCTTCCTGCGCCCTCGCCCCTATGATATAGCCGCCCCCCGCAACATTTGCATTGGCAAAGTTGAGTGCGAGTATATCCTGGTCAGCATGGGCAAGGATACAGCCCACCGTGGTCAGATCCTCCGTGTGGTCGCATATGCGGTAATTATCCTCACGGGGGTGTCCCGTCGGCTCGATGTCTGGGACATACTCGGAATACTGGCCGTCGAAGGTGCCTATCTCATAAAGGTTGTCATTTTCACGCTTGATCCTGATAAGGTCGAACATAACATCCTCCTGAATGATGAGTGAGGTCGGTTACTTTTTCAGCTGCTCCCTTGTGTAGTCGAGCAGACCGCCTGCAAGTATGATGTCCTTGGTGCGGCCGGACAGCTCGCACAGTACAGGGATGTCGATGCCCTTTGTGCGGTCGGTGAGAGTGAGCTCCGTCACGCCGTCCTCGATATTCCTGCGCACATTCATCAGAGCGAGCTCATCGCCCTCATCTATGCGGTCGTAGTCAGCCTCATTGACAAATGTCAGGGGAAGTATTCCCGCATTGATGAGGTTTGCACGGTGTATGCGAGCAAAGGACTTCACCAGCACAGCCTTTACGCCGAGATACAGGGGTGCAAGAGCGGCGTGCTCACGGGACGAACCCTGTCCGTAGTTGGAACCGCCCACGATGATCGACTTGCCCATGCTCTTTGCACGCTCGGGGAACTTCTCGTCGCATACGGTAAAGCAGTGCTGCGATATAGCGGGTATATTGGAACGCAGGGGGAGTATCTTCGCACCTGCGGGCATGATGTGGTCGGTGGTGATGTTGTCTCCGACTTTCAGCGAACATCCGCACTCTATGCTCTCCACCAGAGGAGCGGTATCGGGATAGGGCTTGATGTTGGGACCTCTGAGTATCTCCACGCTGTCCATTTCCTCTGCGGGAGCAGGAGGTACTATCATATTGTCGTTTATGGTGAATTCCTCGGGCATCTCGAACTTGAATTCGCCCTCGATGCTGCGGGGATCGGTAAATACGCCGTTTACTGCGGAGATCGCAGCCAGTTCGGGAGATACCAGATATACCTGACCGTCCTTTGTGCCGCTGCGTCCGAGGAAGTTGCGGTTGAAGGTACGCAGAGAGATACCGCCGGAGTTAGGCGACTGACCCATGCCTATGCAGGGGCCGCAGGCACTCTCGAGTATGCGTGCGCCCGCATCTATGAGGATGGAGAGTGCGCCGTTCTGAGCCAGCATATTGAGCACCTGCTTGGAGCCGGGAGCGATAGACAGCGACACGTCGGGATGGACAGTCTTGCCCTTGAGGATGAATGCCACCTTCATCATGTCCATGAGGGAGGAGTTGGTGCAGGAACCTATGCAGACCTGATCTATCTTCATCCCTGCAAGCTCCGATGCGGTCTTTACATTGTCGGGAGAGTGAGGACAAGCTGCAAGAGGCTCGAGGGAAGACAGGTCGATCTTCACTTCCTCATCGTATACAGCATCCTCATCGGCTGACAGGGGAACATATACGTCCTCTCTCTTCTGAGCCTTCAGGAACTGCCTTGTAGTCTCGTCGGAGGGGAAGATGGACGTGGTAGCGCCCAGCTCTGCGCCCATGTTGGTGATGGTCGCTCTTTCGGGAACGGAAAGGGACTTGACACCCTCGCCGCAGTATTCGATGACCTTGCCCACGCCGCCCTTTACGGACAGTCTGCGGAGCACTTCAAGGATGACATCCTTTGCGGACACCCAGGGAGAGAGCTTGCCTGTGAGCTCTACCTTCACTATCTTGGGGTATGTGATATAGTATGCGCCGCCGCCCATCGCAACAGCCACGTCAAGTCCGCCCGCACCGATGGCGATCATGCCTATGCCGCCGCCCGTAGGTGTATGGGAGTCCGAACCGATAAGGGTCTTGCCGGGTGCGCCGAATCTCTCAAGATGCACCTGATGGCAGATGCCGTTGCCGGGGCGTGAGAAATATATGCCGTGCTTCTTTGCACATGACCCGATGAAACGGTGATCGTCCGCATTCTCAAAGCCCGACTGTAATGTATTATGATCTATATAGGCAACACTGCGCTCCGTGCGTACACGGGGAACACCCATCGCCTCAAATTCAAGATATGCCATAGTACCGGTGGCGTCCTGTGTAAGGGTCTGATCTATGCGTATGCCGATCTCCTGCCCCTTTACGAACTCACCGTCCACCACATGAGCCTTCAGGATCTTCTCAGTAAGTGTAAGTCCCATTGTTACCACTCCTTATGTAAAATCATTCCCTTCTATTATATCACATTTCCCCCAAAAATGCAATAGCTACAGAAAAATTCTGACCCGACCGCAAAATTAAGCACTTTGGGTGCAGGCACTGCCTGCTTATATCACATTTCCTCGGAAAATGCAATGGTTACAGCAAAATCCCGACCCGACTAACCGCATAAAAAAATGACCCCATCCGAAGGGATGGGGCCGGTATCATCATACCTGAGAATTGTTGTCAAGGAAGTCCATAACAGCGTCAACGGTAGTGAACGCAAGAGCGGTGCAGGTATCGGCACAGCCGTAGTAGATACAGATCCTGCCGGTGTCAGCGTCAACGAGGTTAGCGCAGGGGAATGTTACAGCATCGGTATCGCCTACCAGCTCATAGTATTCCTGAGGGCTGAGCAGATAGGATGCGCCTCTCTTGAGCACCTTCCAGGGCTCATCCTTGTCGAGGAGGGCAGCGGAGAAGGAGTAAACGTAACCGTTGCAGGAGGTGAGAACGCCGTGATAGAAGATGAGCCATCCTCTGTCTGTCTCAATGGGGATAGGACCTGCGCCCATCTTGGTGGACTCCCATCCCTTGGAGGGGCCCATAACGTGTCTGTGCTCGCCCCAGTAGGTGAGGTCGGGAGACTGGCTGATGAACATATCGCCGAAAGGAGTATGTCCGCTGTCGGAAGGACGGCTCATCATCATGTACTTGCCGTTGATCTTTCTGGGGAACATAACGCCGTTTCTGTTGAAGGGGAGATATGCGTTCTCAAGCTGGGTGAATGTCTTGAAATCGTAGGTGTATGCAAGGCCGATGGTAGGCTTCCAGCCGTAGGCGTTGCACCAGGTAACGACATACTTGTCTTCCAGCTTGCAGACTCTGGGGTCATAGCCGTACTGCCACTGTGCCACCTCGGGGATGTCGCACTCGAAATGGATGCGCTCCTCATTGATGTCCCAGTTGAAGCCGTCCTTGGAGAAGCCGACATGGAGCTCCATGTTGCGCTCTCTGTCATCGACTCTGAACACGCCTGCGAACTTGTAGTCGCCCACTTCAAAGGGAACTACGGAGGAATTGAAAATGGAGTTGGAAGGCTCTCTGTAACCGTTAGCCTTCTTGACCATGATGTGGTCTCTCTTGATTATGGGATTGGCATTATAGCGCCATACTACGTCCCTGCAGCCCTCGGGCTTGTCCATCCAGGGGATATTGGGCATGGATACACCGTTGACGATCTGAGTCTTCATAAAAGGTACCGCCTTTCTTTATCGGTCTTGAGCGACCGTTATGTACATAACCGGATATTCAAGGCTTGCTCAGCAGGCAAGCGGCAAGCTCACGCTTGCGGTTATGAGTGTAGTATAGCAGAAATTGATAGGTTTGTCAAGACAAAAAGCAAAAGTTGGATACGTTTTTGCGTTAATCTGTAACATTGCTTAATTTAAGGGGTATCAATTTATGCAAATTGCGAAAATCCTTTAACTTGCATAGACTTAATATATTAAGCTATTCCCAATTAATTCACAGAAAAAGCACATCTTGCCTAAACTTTACATAGGCATCGCCATGCCCTGCCGCCCTCGTTCATGACCCAAAAAGAAAACGGGAAGCATCACGCATGAACTGCGTTATGCTTCCCGTCTCTTTGTACGTACAATCGATATTTAAAGCTGTGCGGTGCAGAATGTGTGATCAGGCACCCTCATCCCACAACTTAGTTGGCACGTGTCACTTTACCGGAACGAAGGCATCTTGTGCATACATGAATATGCGTAGGAGTACCGTCTACGATAGCCTTTACACGCTTGACATTAGGCTTCCACGCTCTGTTGGAACGACGATGAGAGTGGGATACCTTGATACCGAAAGTAACGCCCTTGCCGCAGATATCGCATTTTGCCATTTGGGTGCACCTCCTTAGTTAAAGCGTTTCTGACCTGACTTCCATCAAGTCTGTAACATATCGATTTTAGCATAAATCAGAATAAAATGCAAGCGATTTTTGCAAAATTATCGGATTTACACAAATATTTTTTTTATGCAGCCGCAAATACAGATAAAAACAACAACAGATTTCACGGCACTCCGCCCTCGTCAACCTCAGTTATTATTTGTCTATAAATTCCTGCTGCGTAATTTACATCTCATACCTTGATAAAACATATTTAAAGTGATATACTCACATATATAAAAGGCATAGATGAATAAATTTGCATATTTTCACATAACCGGGGAGGCTTTATGACGGATACGAATAATATAAAGGAAAAAGATGATTCCACCTTCATGTATAAGGTGGCATCTTTTATAGTTGACAAGAGGAACCTATTCTTCCTGCTGTTCATTTTTGCGGGGATATTCTGCATATTCTCACGAAACTGGGTGGAGGTGGAGAACGACATCACACGCTATCTTCCCGACACCACGGAAACGAGGATGGGCATAGACCTCATGGACAGTGAGTTCACCACCTTCGGCTCTGCATCGGTCATGGTGACGAACATCACATATGACACGGCACAGCAGCTCTATGATGAGCTTTCCGGGATCGAGGGGATAGAGGAGATAGCCTTTGATGATACGGAAGATCATTACAAGAACTCCTCCGCCCTCTTCTCCGTCACCTTCACGGGGACGGGCGACGATGAGAGTGCAGTCGCCGCAATGGCTGAGATAAAGGAGCACCTGTCGGGATATGACACCTACATATCCAGTGAGATAGGCAATGCGGCGCAGGCACAGCTTGATCATGAAATGGACATCGTGACGATCGTGGCGGCGGTCATCATCGTGGCTGTCCTTACATTCACATCCAAGACATTTGCGGAAGTGCCCGTCCTCATCATCACGTTCCTCATGGGCGCACTCCTCAACATGGGGACAAACTTTCTCTGCGGCAAGATCTCCTTCATCTCAAACTCCGTCACCATCGTGCTCCAGCTCGCCCTCGCCATAGACTACGCCATCATACTCATACACCGCTACACCGAGGAAAGGGAGCACCTTGACGCAAGGGAAGCGTGCATCACCGCCCTGTCAAAGGCGATACCCGAGATATCCGCATCAAGCCTTACCACCATATCGGGACTTCTCGCACTGGCATTCATGCAGTTTCGGATAGGCGAAGACCTGGCGGTAGTGCTCATCAAGGCAATATTCCTCTCCCTGCTCAGCGTCTTCACCCTCATGCCCGGTCTTATCATGCTCTTCTCCCCCCTTATCGACAAGACCCACCACAAAAACTTCGTGCCGAAGATCTCCTTTGTGGGAAAGTTCGCATGGGTGACAAGATACATCGTGCCGCCCGTATTTGCGGTGCTGCTGGTGTTCGGCTTTATCTACTCCAACAAATGCCCCTATGTGTTCGGCACCACCGAGATAGAGACTCCTCATATGAACGAGGCGAAGATAGCCGAGAAGAAGATAAACGACACATTCGGCAAGAAAAATCTCCTTGCTCTGGTAGTGCCGTCGGGCGACTATGAATCCGAGGCAAGGCTCATCACTCACCTCTCCCTGCATGAGGAGATCGACAGCATCGTCGGTCTTGCGAACCAGCAGGCGAAAGGCTACGCCCTCACCGAGAAGGTGACGCCGAGACAGTTCTCCGAGATAGCCGACATCGACTACGACACCGCACTTCTCCTGTACGGGGCATATGCCGTGGAGAAGGAGGATTACAGTGAGATAGTCAACGGACTTTCCTCGAACCGTGTACCCCTGATAGATATGTTTCTGTTCACGGTGGAGGAAGTTGACAAGGGATATGTCGAGCTTGACGACGAGATGTACAGCACCCTCCAAGACCTGAAGAAGACACTTGACCGTGCCATGGTGCAGCTCAAGAGCGACGACTACACACGCATACTCATCTACCTTGATCTCCCCGAGGAGGGCGAGGAAACATTCGCCTTTCTTGACACCATACACAAGGAGGCGGAGAACTACTACCCTGCCGACAAGATCTTCTGCGTGGGCAACTCCACTTCCGACAGGGATCTGTCCGATTCCTTTGCGACAGACAACATCCTGCTGGCGATCGTGACTGCACTTTTCGTAATAATCGTCCTGCTCTTCACGTTCAAGTCCGCAGGCCTCCCCGTACTGCTCATCGCTGTAATACAGGGGTCTATCTGGATAAACTTCTCCTTCCCCTACTTCCAGAACACAAAGCTGTTCTTCTTAGGCTACCTTATCGTAAGCTCCATACAGATGGGTGCGAACATAGACTACGCCATCGTTATTTCAAGCCGCTTCATGTCGCTCAAGGACACGGGACTGCCGCTCAAAAAAGTCGTGGTGGAGGCACTTGACCAGTCATTCCCCACCATCATCACATCAGGTGCGATACTCGCATCCGCAGGCATACTCATAGGTCAGATCTCAACAGACGGCACCATATCTTCCCTGGGCACCTGCCTGGGCAGAGGTACGGTCATATCCATAATACTTGTAATGGGCGTATTGCCCCAGATAATGCTGCTGGGCGCAGCCCTCATCGACAAGACATCCTTCACCGTAAAGCTCCGTCAGCGGACGGTGGTATCGAGCGGTCGAATGGCTGTCACGGGCATGATACACGGCTACGTCAACGGCCGCATAGATGCAGTCGTCAACGGCATCATATCGGGCGATGTGGATGTACGCATCGACGGCGGCGGCTCAGCAGAAGAAACGGAGGTGACGGACAATGGGTAAAAGACTGCTTTCCCTTATTGCAGCGGCGGTGTTCACCGTGTCTGTCTGCGCTCCCGTGTCTGCGGCCGAGGGGGACAGGAATGAGTTTCACCTCTCCACCGCAGATGATCTGGTGGAGTTTTCAAACAACTGCCGTCTCGATTCCTGGTCGAGGGGGAAGAAGTTCGTCCTGGATACGGACATATCCGTGGTGAACTCCCGCTTCGAGCCGATACCCTCCTTTTCGGGATACTTTGACGGGAACGGGCATCATATAAGTGGCATCACCATAAGCGGCGATGAACATTCGGCAGGACTTTTCCGCTATATCGAGACTTCGGGGCGGGTCTGCGACCTCACCGTATCGGCGGAGATACGTCCTTCGGGACTTTCCGAAGACTGCGGAGGCATTGCAGGGGTCAACAGAGGTACCATATCCTCATGCAGGTTTGACGGCAAGGTAAAGGGGAAGA
>JAFUHM010000061.1 GCA_017468865.1 Oscillospiraceae bacterium
CCGTATTCTCCCTTGGCGGAGAACAACGCAGTCTTCGAGGGATCGTCGCATATCCTCATGAAGTCGCCGTAGCGGTATCCGTTCATCCACCCGAAGGAGGAGAGAAGATCACCGCAAAGTGAATGTTCAAACGCATTCTCGGTCAGGTATCTGACCGCATAGGACGGCATTATGCGTCTGCCCTTGTATACTCCTCCGTCAAGCAGCATCAAAGCAAAATGGGAGTAGTCATCGAGTGTGGAGCACAGCCCTGCTCCCCCCGATTCAAATGCGGGGCGGACATCCCGTGCATATCTCAGTCCCAGATGATCGGAGGGACATTCATGGAGCCCGCCTGCCGTATCGAAAATAGCTGCGAGCCTGTGCTGCTTTTCGGGCGGTACCCAGAAATCGGTATCGGTCATTTCGAGGGGCTCGAAGAAGCTGCTTCGCAGAAATTCCCCGAAGCTGACGCCGCTGACACGCTCGACCAGTGCTCCTGCGATATCTGCTCCCGCACCGTAGCGGAAGTGGCTTTCAGGTTCAAATGAAAGCCCTATCTTCGCCATTTTCTCCGAGAAGTCCCTTGTGGTAAGAGGGGAGTCCGTGTAAAGGCTTGCTATCATGTCATCGAAGACTCCGCCTGCCATCTCATCCGCCTTGTTGCCGTAGTTAGGGTAGGGGATACCCGATGTCATGTTCAGAAGCGACTTGACCGAAATACGGCGGACGACATCCTTCTTTTCACCGTTCTCATCATAGCGGAACTGATGTGAGAATTCAGGCAAATATTCGGACAGGTCGGCAGACAGGTCAATCTTTCCTTCAGCGGCAAGCAGTATCACAGCCGCCGCTGTGATGGGCTTAGTCTGGGAATAGAGTCTGAATATGGTGTCACGCACCAAAGGGGACTTATCCGAAGCTCTTGCGATGCCGTACTCATCGTAGAAGAGTTCCTTTCCATCCTGCAATATGAGGACGTTTGCGCCTGCAAGCTCCTGTCTGTCAACAGTCCGGCGAATTATCGATCTTATCGTGTTCAAGCTGATTTCCATTCCGAATACCTCGTTGTACCTGTGCCGAGCCTTGCCTTATAGGCATATCTGTATCGGCTCTCATCCGAACTCTTTTTGAAGGTGAATTCCGTGTTTACCGTCTTTCCGATAAGTGTCACCTTGCCGGTCTCCGTGTCATACCGATAGACCATGTACTGTTCCGCATCCTTGATATCATCCCATGAAACGGTGATGTTTCTGCCGTCATCCTCAACTGTGATGCCGCTTGTATCCGAATCGGCATTTGCGGAGGAAAGACCTTTGAGTTTGTAGGAGCGGCTGTTCTTCTTTGCGTGCTCATAGTCATCGGAATAGTATACGATAAGCTCATTGCCCTTTATATCAAAATCGAAAATGCTCTCAGCCGACTTCATGGGTACCTTGCAAAGCAGGATGGTGTCGCCCGTCACCGTATCGTACTTGTATATCTCCTTGGCGGTGCTGAATATTATGGATCTGCCTGTGACTATATTGCGCCCGAAGCTGATGTTCCATATCCTTGAACCATGGAGCCAGCGTGAAGACTGATGGGAAACTACCTCTTCCCTGCCAGTCTTGAAGCTGTATCTGCACAGACCATCCATCGTATTGTAATACCAGTATCCGCTGCAGTAGTTCATCTTTGAGTAGCTTTCGCTCCAGAACATATCATCATATTTTGATGAATCCGCCGTCATGCCGTAGCGCCACTGTGCGTGTCTGATATCCGATCTGTCAAGTCCGTATTCGCTCAGGAGCACCATGTCATGCAGTACAAGATTGGGTGATTCTGCGTTCATATCGTCCCATGTGGTGTCCACATGGTACCAGTTTTCATTTATCTGCACCATATTCCATATGTGGTCATCGTTGGTGATACATATGCAGGGGATATCCAGAAGATCCATAAAATACTGGAAGGTGAGGGAGTATCCCACACACACGCTTGACCTCTCCACCAGTGTGGAATATATGCTCCTTCCCGTGTTGCTCGCTTCCCCCTCATAGTAGTCGCACATTCCCACTATGGTGTCATGGATATACAGTACCTTTTCAGCATCTGACATATTGCTGTCCACACCTGCCATGATGGTTTCAGTCACCTTGTCTATATCCTTCTTCATCACTGATGCGTATGCGGAAGAATGGGTATATATGGGCGTGAATTTCAGCACTTTGTTCTTTGTCTTGTATTCAAGTCTGGCACTTACCATGCTCACATAGTAGAACTTCGGATTATTGAAGACCACCGTTCCGTAAAGGTCTTCAAGCTGTGAGTATGAAACATTGTATTTTGACAGGTCAAGAGTGCTGTTGTCATGATTTTCGATCATAACACGCATCTTTTCCATCAGCTCTATGTCCGATTTGGAATATCCGCCTGCTTCATACACAATATTCATATCCACAGCCGAGACTGCCGCAGACATACATAATACCGCAGCCAGTGATACAATGACCGACAATAATTTTTTCAGATACATTTCCATTCCTCTTCCCATCCGTATATGATCCTGTCACATTTTCCGTCGAATTCTTCTTTTTTTATCCCCCGGATGTCATCGCAGACACCCACCGTATACATACCTGCCTCTCCTGCTGCACTGACGCAGGCAGGGGAGTCATCGTAGAAAACAAAGTCACTTGTTCTTGCCCCGAGCATATCTGCAAGCCTTGTATAGGACGCCGGCTTCTTCTTGTCAAGTCCTGCTTCCCTTGCGCAGATCATTCTCTCAAAACATCCCGACAGCCCGTATCTTTCAAGCAAAGGCATATACAGTCTTTCGGGAGAGTCGGTGAAAAGCAGGACGATCCCTTTCTGCGTGCATTTTTGCAGGAGCTGTCGGGCATAGGGCCTGAGCTGTACCTTCCCGGCATAGTACAACTGCGCCATTTGGTCTATCTCATCCTGCATGGCTGCGACACTCGGGTATTTTATCCCCATTGAGCCTAGGAGCTCATACAGTTGCTCATACCCCAGCGAAGCCATATTCCGAAGTTCATCCCTGTCGGCGTGCTTTTCGTGAAGTGAGATGATATCCGCATCGATCTTTTCCCATACCCCAAGGGAGTCAGCTAAGGTGCCGTCCAGATCAAATAAGTATATCATTCCACACCCTTGAAATTACGGGAGTATTTCAGCCTGCCTATCAGGTCATTGGCAAGATAGATCCCGTGTACCACGAGATAAACGCCCACCACCTTTGATATCACGCTGTCAAATACCGCACGGGAGTTAACAAACAGGAATACTCCCAGCAGTCCGAGCAGTATCCCGTATATAAGACCTGATATCCTCAGTCCGCCCACAAAGGCAGTGCGTATGGAGTTCACGGCGGTGAGTATCAGGAGTATGCCGAGGATAAAGAAGAGGATACCGCCCAGTGCGCTGAACAGTCCCGTCCTGAACAGGAGAAGAGCCAGCACCAGCCAGATCACCCAGTCGAGCCGCAGGGGAGAGCCGTCCCTGCGCTGATCCAGTCTGAAGCACAGTGTCACTATCCCCGTAATGAGTGCCGCAGCACCAAGAGCGTTGGATATGACCGAGGACACCGCCCCGTCAGTAAAGAACGCATATATACCCATGCCGATCATGGCGATACAGGATATACCGAGCAAAACAAGGTTAACTGTTTTCTTATTCATACTGCCTCCTAAAAAATGTTCCGCATTTGTTTCTGCATCTCAAGAACGGGCAGGGCGTTTATCCGCTGTCCCTGCGACCGTTCCCCGTTGGGGAACACCACAACATCACAGGTGCCGTTGAACCGCTGAAGTATGTCACGCCTTATTGCTATCTTACACAAGCGGTCAGCAGGGATATAGATGCTGTGGAATGAGTACCAGCTGCAAAATCTTGCACTGATGCCATTTTCGTTAAGGTCAAAGCCTGTGGTGTAAAAAGCCGCCGCCTTTACGAACAGGAGCCACATCGCAGGTATCTCTGCTATTATCGCCAAAAATCTCAGCAGTTCATGCCAGTAGGGCAGAACGATGATAAGTATCATCGTAATGACAGGGATAAGTATGACAGGGAGAGCAGGCGGCCAGATGAACCTCCATGCGAACAGTGTCTTTGGCCTGATGTAATCCGTTCTTGATACGAATTCCGGAAGTATCTGCTCCATGACATTTTCCAGATATGAGAAGCGGCTCTTCTTCTTCCCCTCAGTCCTTGTGCCGCATATGGGGATAAAGACAGGTATCTCACGGGTCCTCTTTCCGTAGCCTGTACAGCTTATATGTACGGAAGCCAGCCCGAATACCTTCATGAGAAGGTTCTGCCGCATATCCGTCATATTTATCTTTCTGACGTTGATGCAGTAGATCCGCCTGATGACTGCTCCTGTGGAAATAATTATACATTTTCCCCGCCGCAGTATCCTGAAATTCAGGTGTCTGACCATATTGAAAAGAAACGACATGACAAATCCTGCGCCGATCACAATGGAAATGGCGATGCCTGCAGGATCTATGCCCGATACGACCTGCCCGATAAAATCCGAGAGAGTATCCGACAGACCGCCCACCAGCTTTATCAGATCGTTCTCCAGCTTCTCTCCGATTATGCTCGTAGATACCGACAGGGTGGTCATTATCAGTATCACTCCCGATAATGCGGATGAGAAGAAGAATGAGAATATCATCATAAGATCAAGCGGTATGGTATAGCTGCTCTTCAAAGTCTGCTCACCGACAAAGTGCGATGACAGGCCGGACAGCAGCTTCTGCCTGTCCCCGAGCGGCATGACAAGGCTGATGTCGGATGATCTCTTCGTGGAGGAAGGGGAGTCGGTATCTATCATTACCTTGGAGATGCGCAGCAGTAAACAGAACGGGTCTTCCTGAACGGCGGCGGCACTTATGTTGTCATATAGAATGACAGACTGACTGCGGAATATGAATCCCTGCATTATGGTGATCTTGTCATCCGAGATGCTGTACCATGTAAAGAACCAGCGCCAGAATGCGGCAAGTATCATCAGTGCCACTACTGCGATATCCCATTTTGTGCCCTTGGCCCATTCGAGCATATCAAACCGTATGGTGTCAAAGCCATCCTGTATCCTTACAGCCGTCAGACTGCGTATAAGGGGTATGAGCAGCATCCAGAACCTTCTCGACGTGTAGCCGATAAGTGACCATATATGTTGTCTTCTCATACTCATTGATCCCTGATATCGTCCAGTGAAAGCTGAGATGCGCTGTCAAACATGGAGGTCTGCCATCTGTCCTCATCATCACGATCCTGAATATCGACATCATATCCGTCAAAGGAATATGCAGGCTTCTGACTGTATGTCTTTATCCTGCTGTCGGAGAAGCGGTACTCCCTTATCAGGGTCAGTATCTTGTGGCAGTCCTTGTCTGACAGGAAAAGCATTATTATGTTGCCGCCCAGAGCATTCAGGGAAATGAAGTTGAATGAGGTATACTTGGAGAGCGGCGTTGATACTATGGCGGCGTGCTGTATGGATGAGATGCGCATTATGGTGTATGTTCGTGTGAAGATGCCTGCGTAGGATGTTATCTTTCCGTTGTCTATGACATACTTGAGGGATGAGTACCATTTCGGCAGGACAAATATGATGACTACCAGGTACAATGCGGCAAATACAGCCATAAATATTATGATGATCTTTTCGGGAAGGCTCTTGACGATGGTCATGTCGGGGAGATACTGGGGGAACTTCTCCCTTACATACAGGCGAAGCACGTTGAGCGCCAGCAGTATGATGACAGTCAGCACGAAAGCGGCAAGAGAGATGAAGTACCGTCCTCGTCGGTCAGAATTAAATGTATACATAAAACACATCCGGTAAGTTGTTGTATCATTATATATGAAGCTTTGTTCATATCGTGCATCCTGCACCAAATCGCTGTCTCTCTGCCTGATGCAAAACTTCCGTCGCTGACAGCATTATCTGTATCTGTTCAAGGCCCGCTGTTAACAGGCAAGCGGCAAGCCTGCGGTCATACCGCACATATATTATACCATATCCGGATCGTTTTGTCACTACTTTTTGGATAAAAATTTCATTAAAATCAGATTATACTGTTCCTGCCGCTGACCGCCGCACGCAAGGGAATAAAAATCACCCTTTGACGGCGTGTCAAGGGTGATGACCGTTTGAGAAGCGGGTATACCGTAAGGAGCTGTATCATATCGGAGCAAGGTGTGAGAGCTGCACTCACATCGGTGATCTTCACCGTCTGCTGTTCCCTGCAAATGCTCGTCTGTCCGAGCCGCCAAGCGTCCCCTCCTGCACTTTCCGCTTTGTCACCCGGCATCCTTCTGCCGGGAGAGGCTCCGTTGCATCATCGAACAGAGTAAAAATACCAAACTTGTCGTTTGGAGCCATACGATGTTTCTCACCGTCAATAGGTGTCCATGTTGAACGACCGGTCAGCCGGCATCTTTATCGAGCCGCCCGCCACCAAGCATAGAGGGATATCTCGGAAAAGTTTCTTTTCGCTGCCCGCAAAAAGAAACTCATGAAAGAAAAGAGGGATGCTTTTCAGCTATTCCATTGTACCACTTCACGCAGGCTTTGTCAAGCCCCTTTGTAAATGTCACGAAAATGGCGTAGGTCATGACAAGAGTATCATCAGTATCACGGTCAGACCCGTTCCCCGTGAGGAGCATAAAAGTTCCCCCTTCATCTTCCCCATCAGCTCCGAAGCAATGTACAGTCCGAGTCCGCTGCCCCCATGGTCGGATGCGTTTCGTCCCCGGTAAAACTTCCCCGTGATAAGATCAAGTTCCTCACGGGCTACTCCCGGACCGCTGTCCGTGATCTCCATTCTCAGGAAATCGCCGCTGATCGAATACTTCACGTCTATTGGGGTGCCTGCATATTTGTATGAGTTGCCGAGAATGTTGTTGATTATCTGTGCCATGCGCTTTCTGTCTATGCTGACAAGACATTCGGGTATCTCCGACTGCCGCACATGATCCTTTGTGTCGGCGGAGCGAAGTATATCACCGAGAACAGAGGCAGGTTCATCCGTGCAGTGTACGGAAAGCTTTCCCATATCCTCCAGTGAAGCGGTGAGCAGGTCGTTTACCAGCAGGTCTATCTCCTCGGTCTTGCGGCTGATGGTAGACACCTTGTCCAGGATGTAGCCGTCCTCCGACTTTACCGACAGCACATCGCAGATAGTGCGTATGCCTGCAAGTGGAGTGCGTATGTCATGGGAGAGGGATGCCACCATTTCCTTTTCCCTGCGCTTGAGTTCGTTTTCACGTTCCCGTGCGCTTTTGAGTTCCTCTCTCATTATGTCAAAGCTCTCGGTGAACTTGCCGAAGGCATTGCTCCTGGTCATTTCAAGGGGGCTGTCCAGGTCGCCTGCCGCTATCTTTTCCGCAAATCCCCTCAGATCGTGGAACGGACGTATCATGTTCTTCTGTACATACACATAAAAGCCCATACCGCACATAATGATAATGCCAAGCAGGGCCAGAGCCCCCCAGCGCAAAGTCTTGCAGGCACTCTCATACTGTCTTGATATGGGATCCTCTATGACGGCAGTAGCATAGTATACACTGCCTTCGCTTACCGCAAGGCGGAGCTTATCGCCGCTGACATCACTGAGCTTTATCTCACAGCCCCGGGGATACAGGCATACACCGCCTGTATCGAATACCATGATATCAGTATCGGGAAAGGTATCGCCAAGGACCGACAGATCCTGCAAGTTTTCCTTTACCGTCTGTGTCACGTCGTTCAGCCGCACCGCATCCCTGCTTAGCGTATGTCCCGATGTGAGTGCGAACACAGCTGCGCAGAGTATGCCCAGAACGGCAGCAAGGGCTGAAACTTGTAATACTTTCAAAATTCAGCCCTCCATTATGTAGCCCGTGCCCCAGACTGTCTTTATCAGCTGCGGATCGTTGGGATCGGTCTCTATCTTCTCACGCAGGTGTCGGATGTGTACGGAGAGAGTGCCTTCTCCCACATACTCATCCTCCCAGACATTTTTGAGGAACTCGTCCTTGCTTATGATCTTTCCACGGTTCTCCAGAAGGTATTTGAGCATACGGAACTCCATTGCCTTCAGAGGTATGCTCTCCTTCCCTCTGCACACGCTGTGAGAGCGTGTGTCAAGGTACATATCACCGCTTATGATGATACTGTCGGCAGGGGAGAGATTCTGCCGCCGTGATGTGTTCTCATAGCGGTTGAGAGCCGCCTTTACCTTAGCCAGAAGTATGCTCATGGTGTAGGGCTTCTTGATGTAGTCATCGCCGCCTATGCCCAGTGCCATCAGCACATCATCATCGGCAGTGCGTGCGCTGATGAAGAATATGGGCATATCGTAGCGGCTGCGTATCTGCCTGCACAGTTCAAAGCCCGACCTGTCTCCGAGGTTGATGTCCAGCAGAAGCAATGATACGGTGTTTTCCTCAAGAAAGGCAAGCGCCGCCTCAAAGCCTGTGACATAGGCAGTCCTTATATCGAAGATATTGAAGTATTCAGCAGTGTTGGCGGCGATGGTCTCATCGTCGTCTATCATAAGTACACGGTAGTTCATCTTGCACCTCACGCTGTGTGGGTCAGTTTATGTGAGCCGTTCCCCCGTCTTCGCCTATGAACACTATCTTTCCCTCTTCGGGAAGGATGATCTTATTGCCGTAGTTCTTCATATAGCTTGAATACAGCACATTGTCCGACTTGTCGTAAACATATACTGCGCTGTTTTCGGGGATGTCGGTCACTATGGTCTTTCCGCCCATTTCCACTATATTATACCACTTTGCGCTGCCTTTTTCAAGTGTCACTTCATGTATATTTTCAGTAAGTGAGGGCATATCCCTTTCACTCATGGCCTCAATGTCTGATTCACGCAGGCAGATGTATTCCCTGCCATCACGCTCCCTCACTTCTATATCGGTTAACTCTCTTCCTCCGGGTATTGAGGTGTACACTGCCGCATGGGTGCTGTCTGTCATCCTTCCCGCGTTGGTGTAGCCGGGCAGCTCCTCAAAGGTGCGCAGCTCCATCACAGGTATCGTATTGTATACAGTGTTGGAGTATTTCGGGCTGCATACATAGTATTTGCCCTGTCTGCCGTCCCATGCAGCCTGCACGGCTTCGTCAACAGTGTTAGGTTCCATCTTCTCCATGATATAGCCGGAGTTTTTCATCACAATATCCAGGCTCATATCCCTGTATTCCGAATCCTCCGCTATGTATGTCCTGCCGTACTTCTCCACAAAGCTGATGACACTGCGTTCCGGGTCAGGTCTGTACCCGTCGGAGCCTTCCTTTACCCTTACAAAGCTGCCCTCCCCCGTGTACATATACTTTTCATCACGCTTTATGTTTCCATCGACCCGTTCCAGAAGAGCATATTTCCCTTCGGGGAAACTGAGCCTGTATATCATACATTCCGTTTTTAAAAAACCGCCTTTGGAGTAGTATCCCTCATATTTCAGGTACTCATCGGGGACTGTCTCCGTAAAGGACATTTCGGGGAGCCCCTCGTGCGTGACCTCTATGCCCTTGTCTTCAAGGGCAGTGTCAAGGAGTGCCGACGCAAGGAAGGAGGGGAGGTTGCCGTTTCCCCCGGACACCAGCACGCTGATGCTTATCTCCTCATCGGGTGCCACATAGAGAGCCGCATACTGGTGCTCAGTAGAACCGCCCTTTGACATTACCCGTACCCCTGCCTTTTCGTAGTCATCATACCCCACATCATCCCAGCCCAGACCGTTGCCGCTGTTTCCTGCCGCCTCGAACCTGTCCTTTGCCACGGGGATAAGCATTTGCTCCTTTGAATTGTCGGAGAGCATGGTCTCATTCCCCGTGAAGAAGGCGCAGCCGAATTTGTTCAGATCCTCTGATGTGGAGAGTATACCGCCGCTCGCAAGAGTCATCACATAATCTGCGGCGAAGTCTGTACCCACCGCCTGCACACGGACATGATCCTCTGTCCCGAACATATTGCAGGGCGTGCCCGTGCGCTCCATACCAAGGGGAGAGCAGATGTGCTTTTCCACATAGTCCGTAAAGCTCTCGCCGCTCACCCTCTCCACGACGTGTTCGAGCAGGGTGAAGCCGTCGTTGCAGTAGGATGCGAACTCTCCCGGCTCATCCTTCAGCCTTTCCCGTGAAAGCAGGCTGATAAAGCTGTCGTGAAAGTTGCTGTCGCTGTCGTCATAGAGAAAGCAGTCGGAGAATGTGGTGCCCATGAGCCCGCTGGTGTGATCCATCAGCATCCTCACGGTGATGTCTTTGTAACGCTCGTCCTCCATGGTAAATTCGGGCAGATAGTCGGTGACGGGTCGGTCTATATCCAGCTTTCCCTGTTCATAGAGCTGCATCGCAGCCACCGTGCCGAACATCTTGCTGACGGAGCCTATGTTCTGCACATATTCCTTATGCTCCGTCACGGCAGGCGTCTTTTCTTCGGGAATGTCAAGGGCATCTGCGGGGATGAACGCCATCCCCATCACTGACAAAGCTGTCGCCGCCGCTGCTATCATGCTGAAATCTGTCTTCATATATCTCACCTACTCAGTTATAAGCTCATAAACGGAAATATCCTTTATCTTCCTTGCTCCCAGATATGCGCAGGCAAAGCAGAATACCACTACCGCAGCAGATGCCGCCGCTGTCACAAGAGGGCTTGCGATTATCTGTCCCAGGTAGCCCGACATCCCATGAAGGATGACCCTGCTGCCTGCAATGCCCAGTATCACAGCCACTATCACCGCAGGCATGAGCCTCAGCGCCAGCTGTATCATAAGCTCCCGTGTGGTGTAGCCCATTGAGAGCATGACACCCAGCTCCCTGTACTCTCTGCGCACCTCCTGCTCCATGATAATGAAGATTATCCCCATTATCACAAGAGCGGTAAGCACCATAAACAGTGCTGTCATGCCTCCAACTGCACTGATAAAGCCGCCGAGCTGTGTCCTTGCCACTTCCGCATAGTCTAAGGTGGAGGCGATCATGAAGCTGTCGCTGCCTCCCGTGACCACCGTGTCTCCGCTTTGTACCGTGTATTCCACATTCACCGCACCGTACACCGACAGCATATGTGCTATATATTTGTCTGCCTTCCGGCGCAGCTTCTCTTCAAGGCTGCCTTCGCCCTCTCCGCTTTCCTTATGAGCATCTGCGACGGTCTTGCCGTAGCGGCGTGTAAGTTCAGACTTGAAGGCCTCCTTATCAACGCCATCTTCCAGGTATATCCCGATATCCGCAGGCTGCCACAGAGGGTCTATGGCTCTGTATCCCTCATGGGTCATGTAAAGGTTCGCACCGTTGTTTGTAATGCTGGTGACAAAGCCCGTCACAATATAGTCTCTGCGTGCCTTGTTCTTTTCAAGGGTCACAGTGTCTCCCGTGTGTATATTGTGTTTTGTGCCGTTCATCCTTGCCAGCATGATCTCGTTGTCGTGTACGGGGAATCGTCCCTCGCAGGGAATGATGTTCTCCGTTTCCTCAAAGTCCTCGTAGCTCACTATGAAGAACTGATAGTCATTCAGGTCAGGTGCAGACAGATAGTCCTTTGTAAGGTTCGTGGTGGCAAGTACCTTTCTTACGCCCTTCATGCCCCTGATCTGTTCTGCTGCCGCATCGGGGTCTGCACTCACCTGAAGCGTCACATTGAGATCGCTAAGTTCCATTCCCATGATCCCTTTCAAAAGCCCCATATCCGAGGATAAATACCTGCGGAATACCAGTATGGTCAGCACTGCTGCCACGGAAATGGCAACGCTTACCATAATGGTGACGCTCTGCCGTAGCTGCCCGAATATGCCCTTCATTGCAAGGCGAAGGTGGACATTCGACTTCGTGTTTCTCAGCGGCAGGATGTCGGTGGCAAAGTGGTGGTCAGCGGTGCCTTTGCGCAGCGCTCTCACCGCAGGGTATCGTCTCACCATGCCTGCACGGACAAGGGCGACCGCAGTTATGATCAGGCATATGCCGATTCCTGTAACTATACCGTAGATCGGGTCAGGGCTGTACTCGCCCCTTGTGCCGCATACCAGCTCGCATATCCCGAACAGCACACTGGACAAAAACAGAGAGCATATCCCTCCCATTATACTGCCCGCAGCGGCGATCATCAGGTATTCTGCCCCATAGGAAAGGGCGATATCCTTTGATGTGTAGCCTATTGCCTCCAGCACACCTATATTTACCATCTGATCCTTTATGTCCCCGGTGATGTGCATATGTATGACCAGTGCCACGGAAATGATGATGATAAGTGACATCACTATCATAACAAGTTCTATGATGTCTGTATATGATGTGGCTTGTTCCTGCAGTTCCTCTTTGTATACTGTAAAGGTATCGAGAAGGGATTTCCCCGAATAGTCTCTGCACTTGTCTATAAACTCCTTTTTCACATCGTAGCCTGTGCCCGGAGCTGTCTCATAGGCAAAGCCCCTGTACTCTCCTAACAGCCTCTCAAGGCTCCGGTAATCCTCGTCGGATATGATGAGCTTCATACCGCCGGCGGGGGTGGGAAAAAGTACGGTAGGGAAGAATCCCGCTACGGTAAATGGGTATTCCTTGCCGCCGTAGATCATGGTAAATGTATCTCCCACCTCATAGCCCATGGAATCATGTCCTGCCCAGGGCATGAATACAGGGTGTTCCAGTGCGGCGATCTCCTCATCGGAGAGGGTAGTCTCTATCTCGGCATCCGCAATCTTTTTCTCTGTCTCCCGTGTCATGAAAAGCATATACATCGACTGCTCCTCATTGTTCCTGTCAATGTATGTGGAGCCCAGTGAATACAGCCCGTTTACGTTTTCGATACCGCTCACATTTTCATTCTCCGCCAGCAGAGTACCGTAGTGTTCATCAAAGGAATCGTTTGAGAAAAAAACGTAATTTTCCTTGCTGTGGGTGATCTCACCCATGTGCTCTGCCATCCGGGAAACATTTACCCGTGTGGAGAGTGCGGAGGCAAAGAGCATCATGCAGACGGTTATCAGCAGGAAAAGTGATATGCTCTCCTTTTTGTGCTTTCTTATGTTTGTCCATGCCAGACGCATTATTTTATACATGACATACACCTCTTACCAGCCCATTTCGTCAAGGAAGTCCTGAAGACCTTCACGGCGCAGCTTTACATCATCCTCACCGTAGGCAGACATTCTGTATTCGCCCATCACCGCACCGTCACGCAGGTAAATGACCCTGCTGCCTCTGAGGGCGGTCTTTAGGTCGTGAGTGACCATGACTATGGTCTGACCGTTTTTGTTCAGGCTTGTGAAGATGTCCAGCACATCCTCGGAGGAGGCGGAGTTCAGGCTTCCCGTAGGTTCGTCCGCAAAAAGGATCTTCGGCTCGTTTATGACCGCACGGACTATGCCCACTCTCTGTGCCTCGCCTCCTGAAAGCTGATTGGGGTATTTCTTCCAAGTCCCTTCTGATATGCCTACCTTTTTCAGCAGTTCCTCCGCCTTTTTCACCAGCTCCGGGGAATTTTTCCTGCGGACAAGGGCGGCGGTCATCACGTTGTCAAATACCGTCATGTTGTCCAGCAGGAAAATGCTCTGGAACACAAAGCCGCAGTTTTCCCGCCTGAACACCGCCAAGCGGTCATTTGTGTAGTCCGAGATGTTGGTGTCCCCGAAATACACCTTGCCGAGAGTGGGCGTGTCCATTCCCGAAAGGGCATACAGGAGTGTGGACTTCCCCGAACCCGATGCACCCATGATAACAGTAAATTCCTTTTCGTTTATCTCCAGGTCGAGATTTTTGATGACGTGCTGCTGCACTCCGCCGTTGGAGAAGGATTTGCAGAGCTTTTCAGTACGAAGTATCATATAGCTTCCCCCTTGTGTGTTGTTTCTTTATACCCATTATACAGCATTTTTTTCCGAAAGTCCTTATCTGTTTTATGTTTTTTCTTATCTGTTTCTTAAATATTCTTATTTATTTAATCTATGTTATCGATACTTGTATCCCCGTCATGTATAATGGTGTCAGTCGGAAAGATCCTGACGGATCATTGTCGGAGGAAATACATTTGAGAAGGAATACGGACTTGAGAACAAAACGACAGCCTTTTTCATCTGTCTGAAAAAGGCTGTCGGCTCCATACGCTCGTTTTATGAAAGATAAGATGATGACTACTTCATTTTCTGTATTTTCTCATTTATCTTCTTGGCCTCAGAACGATAGTATCTTACAAAGAGGTACCAGATGACGAATGCTGCGGCAAGCTGAATGGCTGCAATAATGATACCATGTCCGATCGAAGAGACTGCACCGAACCATCCTACCGAATAGGCTGTCATGGTATAAACAGTACATCCGATACCCATGTGGATGATCACTCTGACAGGCATCGGGAGATTATCCTTACGGTATACGATGGTAGGAACTCCGAAGCCGATACCTACAAGTATACAGCCGATGACCATTTTTGTAAAGCCATAGTTTTCCAGACTGAAATTACCCTTGTAGACTATATCAAATACTATCCCTGCCAGGCAGAATATGGACATCGCCAACCCTATGCTTATCACCGTGCTTTTGAATATGTCCTTTACTGTTTCTCTCATAGTATGATCCTCCTATAACCCAAGATATTTTTTGAATTCCGGCAGATATTTCCTTGAAACATAATCCTTGCATCCGTTTTTTAACTTCAGCAGCAATGTCCCGGAAAATCCCGGCTCGATACTGTCCATATACGACAGATTGACCAGTGTGGATCTTGATATTTGCATGAACTGATTTCCCAACTGCGCACCGAGTTCATAAAGCCTTTTACGGGAACGGTATTTTTGTGTTTCTCCGTATATTATCGTATCACCGTTTTCGATCGTGACCATATATATATCTTTCGGCTGCATGACGATAATATCTTCCTCATTTCGCAGTGCGGTTATGGGAGCATCATTTGCACTGAATACGTCGATCATCCTCTGTATTTCCTCCGTCAGTTTGTCGGTGTGGATAACAGCATACGGTTCTTTGTATTCAGCAGAAATATCAACACTTACCTTCAAGTCTGTACCTCCTCTCTCTTTGATGATCTGATTATACCATAAATAAAATGAAATGTCTATGATCTTGCGGTAAGTGGCGAAATAAAGAAGGTCAAATGCAAAAGCAGTCATATCAAGCCCTGTAAGCTGGAAATGAGCATGGTTTGCGATGCTTTCCGAAAGACATTGACGCATATTGACACATTCCGAATTATAAGCAGGCGGTGCCTGCACCCAATTTGAGTTTAAATGATTAGCTCCGTTTTATAAAAATCCGGCTTATCTATTGCATTTGTCTCCATAATATGATATAATATAGTCTAAGGGAGATTATAGATCGCTCTGTGATCGTGATTTATCAAGGAGGAAAAAATGAGTTTATTACTTTCAAAATTGGTGAGCAGTATCATTCAGATCATCTTGTTTTCGCTGATACCGTTTATCTGGTGGATTGTCACAGCAAGGAAAGAATGTAGTTTCTTTGAATGGGTCGGTTTGAAAAAAATAGGCGGCAAAGATAATAAGCCTGTGCTTTGGATTTGCGGAATATCTATAGTGTTTATGCTTATCTCTGTTTTCATGCTGTACGTTCTTAGAAATGTTGAAAGTGCAACGACTGATTTCGATGGACTTGGTGCTGGTGCGATTCCTGCGATACTTATATATGCGATCCTCAATACCGCACTTCCTGAAGAAGTGTTATTCCGTGGATTCATTTTGAAACGTTTATCAAACCGTTTCGGATTTACTGTTGGAAATACTGTACAGGCAGCTATATTCGGGATAATGCACGGTATTTTGTTTTTTAGTGTAGTAGGAGCGTTAAAAGCTATTCTTATAATACTGTTCACTGCGACAATAGGCTGGTTTATGGGGTATACAAATGAGAAAAAAGCTGATGGTTCTATATTACCCAGTTGGTGTATCCATTCAATAGCAAATGTATTCTCAGGATTATGTTCCGCTTTTGCTCTTTTCTAATTTTTTGTTATCTATAATTGTTAAATTGAATCTAAATTCAATGCAGAGCAACACCAGCTCTGCATTTTTTCTTTTCTACCGACAAAAATTCCCCAGTCAAAATATCGAACGGAAAACTCTTATGGCGCAC
>JAFUHM010000062.1 GCA_017468865.1 Oscillospiraceae bacterium
CGACATTATATATTTCCATACTATCATCCTCTCTACTACTATAATATCACTCGGCCCCAGAAATGTCAAATTAAAATCTGATTAGAAAATTCGTTTTCGCAGATTTTTTTCCGTGATTATCCGCCTGACCTGTGCTACAATAGGAGCATCGAAAGTCACACACAGCAAATGCTTTGGATGATATTGATCTCTGTAAATGTGACTTGTGAAAGGTCCGCACAGCAATCGAATGATTTGATAAGGGATCAAAATTCAGGACCTTGTACGCATACCGCAAAGACTCATACAGCAAATAGTATCAACTGTCAATTGATAAGGAGTCTTGTAAGCGGTATGCCCCTACCCGGAGGTAATTATGAAAAACTTTATAGATCTTCTGATGAACGAAAACATGACAGAAACAGAGAACGGCGCAGCAGCCTATACATCAACAGGCTCACAGTGTCTCGATCTTTTCTCGGCGGCAGGCGCTCTCCGCTCAAACAGCGAGGATGACATCATTGACCGTTTCTCCCGTGCCTATGCGGAAGATGCGGATACTGCAATGCGCATCCTCTTCTATGCAAGGGATGTGAGGGGCGGTCTGGGCGAAAGGCGCATATTCCGCATAATACTGAAATTCCTGGCATACCGTCACCCCGAAAGCGTCATCCGCAATATGTCAAATATCGCCGAATACGGCAGATATGACGATCTCATGGTGCTTATGGGCACTCCCCTGGAGGATGAGGCGGTCAGACTTATCTCCGCACAGCTTCGTGAGGATAAGGATGCCCTTGCAAAGGGGGAGCAGGTATCCCTCATGGCAAAGTGGCTCCCCTCCGCCAACGCAAGCAGTGCCCATACCGTGAAGACGGCAAAGCGCCTTGCAGGCAAGCTGGGGCTCACCGAAAGGGAATACCGCCATACTCTCACGGCACTCCGCAGTTACATACACATAATAGAGAACGAACTGCGCTCCCGTGATTACACCTTTGATTACAGCGAGCAGTGTTCGAGAGCGATGTTCAAGTACCGTCAGGCATTCATTCGCAACGACAGGGAGCGCTATCTGCAATACCTTGAAGACCTCAGGCAGGGGAAGACGAGCATGAACACAGAGAACATCTACCCCTACGAGATAGTCGATGCCGTATTGTCAAAGGGAGTACGCTCCCTCTCAGCCGACGAGTGCGCCGCCCTCAACACCATGTGGGCAAAGCTCCCCGACTACGCCTGCGGCAATGCCCTTGCGGTGGTGGACACATCAGGCTCCATGTACAGCGGCACTCCCACCCCTGCAAGCGTTGCCTTCTCCCTGGGCATATACCTTGCCGACAAGAACAAGGGTCCCTTCGGGGGATGCTTCATGGAGTTTTCCGACAAGCCCGTCCTCATAAAGCTCAAAGGGGAGACATTTGCGGACAGGCTCAGGTATGCCGCATCCTTCAGCAGGATAGCCGACACCAACATCGAAGCCGTATTTGACCTCATCCTCACCACCGCAGTAAGGAACAGGGTCAAAGCCTCCGATCTGCCCAGGACCCTCATACTCATCTCCGATATGGAGTTCAACAGCATCACATCCCACGCAGACAGGACCGTTTTTGAGCACGCCAAGAGGAAGTTCGGAAAGTACGGCTATAAGCTCCCTCAGATAGTATTCTGGAACGTTCAGAGCAGGAACGGACATCAGCCCGTCCGCATGGACGAGAAGGGCGTGATACTCGTTTCGGGATGTTCCGCTAAGACATTTGAGATGGTCATCACAGGGAATACGTCACCTGCCCGCTTCATGAAGGAAACTCTTTCATCACAGCGTTACAGGAACATCTGTGCATAGACATAAGTGAAAGAAGAGATACCATGTTTACCATAGAAGGAAGAATAAACACCGCTGTATGCTACGCCAAGGTGGTGGAGGATGCAGCAATAGAGCAGATACGCCGTATGTGTGACTACGCCCTCACGGATGGGTCAGCCATACGGATAATGCCGGACGTGCATTTCGGAAAGGGATGCACCATAGGCACTACCATGACAGTCACCGATAAGGTATGCCCGAATATTGTCGGCGTGGATATAGGCTGCGGTATGTACACCGTGGAGATAAATGAAAGGGACATAGACCTTGAAGCCGTGGACAAGGCAGCGCACCGCATCCCGTCGGGCATGAACGTATGGGAGGGCAGGATAGAGCATTTCGACCTTACAGCCCTCCGCTGCTTCCGCAGCCTGAAGGACTCAAAGCGCATTGAGCGTTCACTGGGCACTCTGGGCGGAGGCAACCATTTCATAGAGATAGACCGTGCCTCGGACGGAAGATACTATCTGATAATACATTCCGGCTCGAGGAACCTCGGAAAGCAGGCGGCAGAGTACTATCAGGGTCTGGCAGTCGATCTTCACAAGGGCAGGGAAAAGTATTTCAGGATGAGGGATGACATCATCCGCATCTATAAGGAGGAAGGGCGCCGTTCGGAGATACAGGAGGCACTCAGGGAACTTGACCGTTCCTTCACGGCTACCGAGCTTCTTGTCCCTGAAGACCTCTGCTGGCTGTATGGCGACTATCTCAGCGACTATCTTGCCGATATAGAGATCATTCAGCGGTTCGCCCGCCGCAACAGGGAGCTCATCGCAGAGAACCTGCTCGAGGGGGCAGGCCTTACCTCCGCCGGCTCCTTCCATACCATACACAACTACATAGACACCGATGAGATGATACTCCGCAAGGGAGCGATCGCCGCACACAAGGGCGAGCGTGTGCTCATCCCCATCAATATGCGTGACGGTGCGATCATCGCCACGGGCAGGGGCAACCCCGACTGGAATTATTCCGCTCCCCACGGTGCAGGAAGAGTGATGTCCCGCACCTCCGCCAAGAACAGCATCTCCCTTGATGAGTATATAGAGTCCATGCAGGGGATATATTCCACCAGCGTCAGCGAACACACCATCGATGAGGCGCCGATGGCATACAAGTCCCTTGACGACATCATAGATGTAATATATGACACCGTGGATGTGGAAGACATCATCAAGCCTGTATACAATTTCAAGGCAGGCGATGATGACGTCCCGTGGAAAAAGAACAGATGATACTGTCCTCCGCCGCTCCGCAAACGGAAGATGTGCCCGAAAGTCTCTGCCGCATATCTGCGGCGGAGGCTTTTTCATTTTGCGATATTTCTCTTGACAAATCTCCTCATTTGAATTATAATATATAATGTATTATTATGTGTTTGAGGATATTATGGATATTGGAATAGATCTGGGCACTGCCAATATAATGATCTCCATTGAGAACAGAGGCGTGGTTTTCTACGAGCCGTCCGTCGTTGCATTCAACAAGAGGACCAATGAGATCATTGCAGTCGGCATGGAAGCCTACCGCATGATAGGCCGCACTCCCGAACATATCGCAGTCATACGCCCCCTCTCCGACGGGGTCATCTCCGATTATGACATGGCGGACACGCTTATCAAGGAATGTATCAAGAGAGTGGCATCCCGTCAGATACTCATGCCCCGAATGATAATCTGTGTCCCCTCCCTCACCACCGACGTGGAGAGCCGTGCCGTTATAGATGCGGCAAGGGAGGCAGGCGCAAAGCAGGTATATCTCATAGAGGAGCCTGTTGCCGCCCTTCTCGGCGCAGGAGTGGACATCTCCGCCGCATACGGACATATGGTGGTGGATATAGGCGGCGGCACAACAGACCTTGCTGTTCTCTCCATGAACGGCATAGTCTGCAAGAACTCTGTAAAGCTTGGCGGCAACAAGCTCGATCAGGCGATAATCCGCTATGTATCCAACCGTTACCGCATACTCATCGGTGAGCGCACCGCAGAGAATGCGAAGATAAGCCTTGCGGAGGTATGCTCTCCCGACGGCTCACGCAAAATGGCTGTCAAGGGGCGTGACCTTATCACGGGGCTTCCCGCAAAGGTGGATATGGACGACTTTGACATATACAAGGCTGTCATAGATCATATAAAGGAGCTTATCGAAGCGGTTCGCTCCCTGCTGGAGGAGACTCCTCCCGAACTTGCGGGGGATATAGGGCGAGACGGCATAATACTTACGGGCGGAGGCGCACTCATAGGAGGGCTTGACCGCCTTATGGAAAAGGAGCTGCACATCAAAGTGCGTGCGGCAGAAGATCCCATCCGCTGCGTGGCAAGAGGCACAGGCCTTGCATTCAGGCATATCTCCAGACTTGAGAGCGGATTTGAAAGAATATCCATGTACGGATATAAATGAGGTTACGGATGAATACAGCTATGCTTATCAAGCCCAAGTCGCAGGTGTCGTATCTTTTCAGCGACATGGATGCGCATGAAGGGCTCAGGGAATTCATAAAGACAGGATTTACAGCTATCCCCGTCATAGACCGTGAGGGGCTGTATATAGGTGTGGTCAGCGAGAGGGACTTCCTTTACAGGATACTCGACGCCGACAACACAGGCTCTGATGCCGCAGACGGCATCACACTCGGCGACCTTGCAAGTGTCTCCCGCTTTGAGACGGTGCAGATAGATGCTGACTATGCCACCCTTTTCAAGAAGATAATCTCACAGAATTTTATCCCCGTGATCGATTCAAGGGGGATGTTCTCGGGTATCGTTACACGTCATGATGTGCTCATCGCCCTTGAACCGACATCGAGGAATATTACATGAATTACATCATAATCGACCTTGAATGGAACCAGCCCATGAAGCCCGACACCCTCATCACAGACCCTGTCCCCCTTTACGGTGAGATAATCCGCATAGGTGCGGTGAGGACAGATGAGAACTGCGGTACTGCGGACACATTCCAGGTATGTGTGCGTCCCAAATTCTACCGCAGGATACACTACATGGTCAAGAAGGTGACAGGGCTCGACTCCACCGCCCTGAGCTACGGCCTTCCCTTCAGGGACGCATTCAGGCAGCTGATGGAGTTCTGCGGAGAGGATCCCGTATTCATCGCATGGGGCTCGGAGGATGAAAAGGTGCTGCGTGCAAATCTTGCCGTACACGGTATAGACGACTCTTCCGTACCTCCCTTCATAGATATGCAGATAATCTTCTCCAGACGGCACACCTGCGACGGCAGACAATACGGTGTGGTGCCGGCAACGGAACTGCTGGGGCTGCCCACGGATCTTCAGGCGCATGATGCGCTCAACGATGCCATATATACCTACCGCATCGGAAGGAAGATAAACTTCACCCATTACATTCCCGATGAGTACTCCGTCATTCTGTCGGAGATCGAGGAGGAGAAGCGCATACAGCGTGAACAGCGGTACTTCCGCACCTTCTACGGGGTAGAATCGGTACGCACAGCAATGCACTCGAAAAAGATAACCACCTGCCGATGTCCCGAGTGCAAGACCAAGCTGTGGCATACCTATTTTGTGTTCATAAGCGAGCGAAAGGCTGTGGCATTCGCAAAATGCAGCACCGACGGTGAATTTCTCGTCACCCTGAAATTCACCCCTGTCGCCGAGAACAAATATGATGTTACACGCTCTTTCACTATCCCCTCTCCGCAGCAGCGTGACGAATACCACGCCATCATAGATGAGTACACCGAGAGGAAGAAAGCGGAAAAAGCGCAGATAAGCGAGGATGCGATATGACAAGAGTAGGAATGGTATCACTGGGCTGTGCCAAGAATCAGGTGGATGCCGAGAGGATGCTGTACAAGCTTGACAAGAACGGATATAAGCTGGTGGGGGATGCCGCCCTTGCGGACGTGGTCATCATCAACACCTGCGGGTTTATCGAGGAGGCAAAGCAGGAAGCTATCGAGAATATCCTGGAATTTGCCGAGCTCAAAAAAGAAGGCCGCATAAAGAAGATAATCGTGACGGGGTGCCTTGCGGAAAGGTACAAGTCCGAGCTGATAAAGGAGATACCCGAGGCTGATGCCTGTATCGGGATAGGGAGCAACGATCAGATATGTGACATCGTTTCCCGTGTGATGGAGGGCGAACAGATCGAACTGTTCGGGAAAAAGGCCTCCCTCTCGCTCACGGGCGGCCGCATACAGACCACCCTCCCCTATTACGCCTATCTGAAGATCGCCGAGGGATGTTCCAACGGATGCGCATTCTGTGCCATCCCCGGGATAAGAGGCCCCTTCCGTTCGGTGCCTCTGGAGGCGCTTACGGCAGAGGCAAGGGAGCTTGCGGAAAACGGCGTCACCGAGCTTTGCGTCATAGCGCAGGACACTACACGCTACGGCGAGGATCTCTACGGGGAGAACAGGCTCCCCGAACTCCTGCGTGAGCTGTGCAGAATAGAAGGGCTCAAATGGATACGGGTGCTGTACTGCTATCCCGACAGAGTTACAGATGAACTTCTCGACGTGATCGCCGAGGAGGAGAAGATCGTCAAGTATATCGAAATGCCCATCCAACACATAAGCGATGAGGTGCTCCGCAATATGCGCCGTGGGGAGACAGGCGCACAGGTGCGTGAAGTCATCCGAAAGATACGTCAGCGCATCCCCGGAGTGATACTTCGCACCACTCTGCTCGTGGGATTTCCCGGAGAGACCGAGGAGCAGTTCGGGGAACTTTCCGAATTTGTGCGTGATACACGGTTTGACAGACTGGGCTGCTTTGCCTACTCCGCAGAAGAAGGCACGATAGCCGCCCGTATGCCCGATCAGGTAGATGACGACGTAAAGCAGCGCCGTGCCGAGATCATCATGGAACAGCAGATGATGATAATGGCGGAGAACAACGAAAAGCAGATAGGCAAGGTGCTTGAAGTGGTAACGGAGGGCTTTGACCGGTACGGTGAGTGCTACTTCGGACGCAGCGCAATGGATGCTCCCGAAATAGACGGCAAGATATACTTCACATCCGAGAAGCACCTGACTATGGGCGACTATGTGGATGTACGCATCACAGAAACAATGGACTACGATCTGATCGGGGAGGCTGTCTATGAATCTGCCGAATAAACTCACCTGTCTGAGGATGATACTCGTCCCGTTCTTTGTATTCTTCCTGCTGACAGACCTTGTACCCATGTCTGGACTTATCGCACTTATCATCTTTGCTGCCGCATCCGTAACGGATGCACTGGACGGACACATCGCCCGCTCACGGGGGCTGGTCACCACCTTCGGCAAATTCCTCGACCCTCTGGCGGATAAAGTACTGGTGATCTCCGCACTGGTCTGCTTCATCCAGCTGGGGATATGCGGTGCGGTTCCGGTACTTATTATCATAGCAAGGGAGTTCATGGTGTCGGGTATGAGACTTGTCACCGCAGGCAAGGGCATAGTCGTCCCTGCCAACATATGGGGCAAACTCAAGACAGCATTCACCATGGTGACCATAGTATTCATCCTTTTTATCCACGCATTCGCACTTCACGGCACAGTGACAGATCTTGTTTCAGACATACTTATCTGGATAAGCACCGTACTGACAGTCATCTCGGGCTGGACATACCTTAATGCTTACAAAGGGGAGATCACATCATCCATGTGATCCCAACGTAAAAGCCGTGACAGGCACGGCTTTTATTTCACGATCAAGGGGGATAAACATGAACAAGTCAAATGAACAGCTTGAAAAGGAGAAAAAGCGCAGTATTCTCTTATTCGGCATCGTCTTCATAGTACTCGGAGTACTGTTCGCAGCGGCCATAATCTCCGGAGGAGAGGTAGTCGGAGGCATCATCGCAGGACTCATCTTCATCGCAGCAGGATGTGTGCTCCTGAACCTTGACCGCATACAGACATCCCACTACAACAAGGCACATACCGCAGGCACAAAGGAATATGAGCGCAAGCAGCAGGCACTCTCCGCACAGGCGCAGAAAGTCTATGACAGAGCGCATAATCACAGATCACTTCACGATGAGATGAACTTCCGCCTTATGGCGATCGCAGGCGGCGTGTTCGGCGGGCTGCTGCTTCTGAACCTTATAATACTCTTCGCTTCGGGATATATCTACTGGATACTTATCATCATCACCGTGTGCGCACTTGCATTCTTCATCTACACCCTTACGGGCAAGGAATACAAGCTCCTGATCGAAAAATATGCCGCTGTCAACGCCAACGAGCAGATGGCTGAACAGGACTTTGCCACCGCTTCCATATACAGAGGAGGATCGGGCGGCGCCCTCATAATCGGCGAACGGTACACCGTCGTCAGCGACAAGGGCAAGCAGGTGATCCTCTCAGACACCATAAACTGGGTCTTCGGGCGCAAGCAGTGGGTGTACAACTATACAAACGGTATCTATACGGGACGCTCGGACCGCTTCTTCATCTATATTGCCACGAAGGACGGTGCTCTTTTCGAACAGACTGTGGATGAAGCCGCTATGTACGTCATAATAGATGATTTCCTAACCCGCTTCCCGACAGTCACCGCAGGCTATACACCGGAGCTTGAAGACATCTATCATGCCTCCCCTGCCGACTTCTCCTCGGCAGTAAAGCCTTCCGTTGACAGGTACACCATAATCGAACCCACTCCGCAGAACTGATGTATCATCCTTCGGGATGATACAGGAGAACACAAATGATCTACCGCATTTTCAAGCGTATGTCTTCGGCGAGAATAATCGCCGCAGGCTACGCTGTTATCATACTTATCGGCGCACTTCTCTTTATGCTGCCGATCTCCGCAAAGGGTCAGCCCGCCACCCCCATGGAGGCACTGTTCACAGCGGTATCCTCCACCTGCATCACGGGATTTGTCCTGGCTGACAACTTCGTCAGATGGAGCACCTTCGGCCATGTTGTGATGCTGCTGCTCATCCAGATAGGCGGTCTCGGCTTCATGACCATGATCTGCCTTGCCGCCCGTGCCATGGGCAAGAGATTCGGCCTCAAGGAAAGCCTTGTCCTTCAGGACAGCCTGACAAACCCCGACCTCGGGGGCATAGTCCTGCTGGCAGGGCATATCGCCGCAGGCACCGCCATATTTGAATTTATGGGAGCGGTCATCTTCATGACAAGGCTTATCCCCGAAATGGGCGTTGCACAGGGTATATGGAACTCCATATTCTTTTCCGTCTCCGCCTTCTGCAATGCAGGGATAGACCTGTTCGACCGCTACGGTGAATACTCCTCACTCACGCATTCTGCCGACGATCCTGTTCTGCTGATGACTGCGGCGGTACTGATGACAGTCGGAGGGATAGGCTTTGCGGTATGGAATGATATGCTCGAGCACGGCTTTCATCTGCGCAGGTATTCCCTGCACAGCAAGCTCGTCCTTTATATCACCGCATTTCTGACCGTAACGGGGACGGTGCTGTACTTCCTCTTTGAGCAGAACTTCACCATAAGGGATATGCCCCTGTCACAGCAGCTTTACATATCCGTCTTCAACTCCGTCATGCCCCGAACGGGCGGATTTAACTGCGTGGACTTCAATCAGATGAGCCCCGCATCAAAGGTGCTTACTCTGATGTATATGTTCATCGGCGGAAGTCCCGGCTCTACGGCAGGCGGTGTCAAGACCACCACCTTCGCCATTATGCTCCTGTCGGCGTGGGCAGGATTTCGCAACCGCAGTGAGGTGGACGTACTCGGCAGACGGCTCGAAAGCGATGCTCCCATGAAGGCACTTGCGGTAATAGTGATAAACCTCTTCCTTGCCATTATCGCAGTCATCACCCTCAATGCCATACAGCCCGAACTCGGCACATTCGGAGTGATGCTCGAAGTCTTCTCCGCCATCACCACCTGCGGCATATCATCGGGGGCTACCCGACATCTTTCATTCCCGGCACAGATAATGATAATGCTGCTGATGTACTGCGGCAGAGTGGGAAGCGTGACCTTTGCGCTCGTATTCACCCGCTCCCCCGTAAAGACAGGCATACACAACCCGTCCGAACCTGTCAGCATCGGATAACAATACTGCCTCCGTCCTCAGAAGACGGAGGCAGTATTGTTTAGACTTTATGCAGAGATCATTTTCTGTTCCTGCACTTTTGCTTGCAATGCTCACAGCCGCAGCTGCAGTCATTGCCTTTCCTGTGCTGCGAGATCATATGCACCGCCAGTCCGACTACGATGCCTGCTATGATAACTATCAGTATCACATTTATCATTATCATCACCAACCATCACCAGATGAGGAGCGCAAGATGGTATACTATGCAGGAAATGAGCAGGGACATACATACATAGTATCCTGCGATCTTCAGAGTCCATTTAAGTGAGTGTGTCTCATGAACGGATGCGGAGAGTGCCATAAGACAGGGCATATTGAAATAGAACGCAAATACGAATGCCAGTGCTTCAGGCTTTGAAAGAGTTGCGCTGAGGGCAGCGGAAACTATATTGTTGTCCAGAGGAGCGCTTGATGACTGGGCTATGGCGGTCATTACGCTGCTCTCATTGAAGAGTGCCGCTATTGCGCCAAGGGAACCTTCCTTGCCCATCCATGATGCTATCCATGCGGTGAAGGTCTGCCAGCGAAGTCCGAAGAAGAGGGTCACAGGCTCTATTGCGCTTCCTGCCTTGTATATGATGCTGTCATGTATATTTCCTGTGGAGGAATAGGAGAGCAGGCAGATAACCACCGAAACGATGGTGACTATGGCAATGGCACGCTTGAATGCCTCTGCCATGCGTGTCAGGGAAAGGCTTAACAGGCTGCCCCACTTAGGCTTGTGATATGGAGGGAGCTCCATTATAAGGCCTGTCCTGTCAGACTCCTTGATAAGGCTTTTGCCGAACACCTTTGACGTGATGATGAGGTGAAGGACGGACACAGCAAGGAGTCCGAGTATCGTGAGCGCCGCCCCCGCAGGTCCGAAGAAGAGGGTGGCTATAAGGCCTACGACGCCCCATGTGGATGCGCAGGGAACTACCCATGAAAGTGCTATCGCCATTACACGCTGTCCCCAGTTGTCAAGCACCCTTGATGATGTGGCGCCGCCGATGTTGCATCCGAAGGAGACGAGGAAGGGCATTACTGCCTTGCCGTGCAGTCCCAGCTTCTTCATGGCTCCGTCAAAGATATAGGAGATCCTTGCCATGTATCCTACATCCTCGATAAGTCCGAATACGAAGGTCGCACCGAAGATATAGCCGCACATCATGATGGTGAACGCAACTGCGGTAAGTATGCCCTCGCACAGGATGGAGACCAGCAGCGGATGTGCTCCCTCCTCCAGAAGCTTCTCCGCCAGAGGCTGCCCGAGTGCAGGGAGCGCTCCGCCCAGTGCCATGAGGGGATATCCCAGGATGACCGATCCGATGAACGCACCCAGGGCTATGGCTACCGCAAGGATAGTGCCTCCCACCTTAGAGGTGGCGAGCCTGTCAAACTTGCTCAGAGCGGATGAGCCTTTCTTCTCCGTGACCGCTCCGCCGATGATGCTCTCTATCCAGGTGAACTTGCAGTTTCCTGTCCTGGGAGCGCCGTTCTCTATGCCCGAGACGATCTTTATTATCTCGTCCTTGTTTTCGCAGCCGCCTATGATATTCTTTGCGACTTCATCACCCTCCGCCAGCTTGGAGAAGAGCCACGCAGGAGAGTATACCCCGATACCTCCCTCCGGCATTAGGCTCACAGCCTTGCTGTATGTGCTGCCGAAGGCATCGGCATAAGCCTGTTCAAGTCCGCCTGCATCAAGGTGCCATGAGCTGCAGTCCTTTTCCAGAATATCGTACAGTGCCTCATAGGAATTCTTATCCGAAGCGGTGAAGGGCAGCACGGGTATACCGAGACGCTTTGATATCTTGTCCGTGTCTATCTGCCTGCCCATTTCCTTCGACACGTCCATCATGTTGAGTATCAGCATACACGGTACATTTATTCCCGCATAATCAGCCAGCATGAAGAGAGATCTCTCCAGCTGCGAAGCATCCGACATGATGATGATAAGGTCGGCGCTGCCGCTTGCTATGAAGTCACGTGTAACGATCTCCTCGTCGGAATTGGCAGCCAGTGAGTAGGTGCCGGGCAGGTCGGTGATGTTATAGGTGTGGCTGCCGTGAGTGAATGTACCCTCATTCTTTTCAACGGTCTTGCCGGGCCAGTTGCCGACGTGCTGATGTGATCCTGTCAGTCGGTTATACAGTGTGGATTTTCCCGAATTCGGCTGCCCCAGAAGGGCAATACTCATATCAGCCATCATTCAGCCTCCGTTTCGATCTGTTTGCAGTCTTCCGAATTTACCGCAAGCAAAGTGTTCCTTATGCTTATGAGCATGGGAAATCCCTTTTCCCTGCGTATCACCTCGAAGGTACTGCCGGGTGTCATCCCCACGGCTGTGATGCGCCGCTGGAATGCGGCATCACCTGTCACTGCTGTGATGCGGCCCTTGCCGCCCGGTTTGATATCACTAAGTTTCATTATCATTCCCCCGCCCGTCTGTATTAGCAAAAGCTAACTTATGTACAACATAATATTCTATCATCTTATCCTTGATATATCAATAGATAATTTGTAAAAAAACAGGGAACGTTTGCACGTTCCCTGTATTATCATGCGGTCATCATACCTTTACAAGTGAGGGCTGGATAACTCTGCCGTTCCTTGCATTCTTGTAACCCATAAGGACAACTTCGGTGACAGGTCCCTCGGGAGCATTCGACTTGCTCTTTGCGAAGAAGGCAGCCTTGCGCTCCTCTCTGGACATGATCTTTGTGTGGAGTTCCTCATTGAATGTCTCGCCGGGCTTTGTCTCAAGCAGGGCGTACATGGGAGTGGAGTGGCTCGAATTGTGGAAGTCGAGGAAGTACTTGAAGATGTAGTCGAGGGTCTTGACATCGGAGAAGTCCTCGTTGAGTATCTTCTGCTGTGCGAAATCCCACAGTGCCTGTATATGTCCCCACTGAGCACCGGAAGAAAGGAAGCTGCGGACTGTAAGGTTCTCGGGGAATACATCCTTCAGACCTTCCTTTGTGGCAGGTGTCAGGTTCTTGTACTTCTCAAATACGCTGGTAAGATCTCCGAATGTGGAGTTGTAAGCCTCGATATCGGTATTGAGCTGCTCTATCGTCCTGTCCTTCTCATTGATAGCAGCTTCCTGCTCCTTAGCCCTCATAGCCAGATCCTCCGCATGGCTCTTGAGGCTCTCGGCATACTTGCCTATCTCAAGCACCTGCTGATCCTTTGTAGCTATGGACTCCTCATACTGTGCTATCTGTGCGGAGAGTTCGCTGACCTGTGCGGACAGGGGATCAATCTGTGCATGGAGATCGGTGAGCTCCTGTTCCTTCTGTGCAAGAGTAGCCCTTGCATTCTCCACAGCCTCGGCATATGCGTTGGCGGTGGCGGCATATTCGTTTATCTTCTCACGCAGTACCATCATTCCCTGAAGCTGACTGTTCAGTTCGGAGATGGTGCTGTCCTTCTCGGAGGAAGTCTGCTTCTCGCTCCTCAGCTGTTCGTCAAGGCTGTCGGCACGCTTGCTGTGTTCTGCTGCTTCGCTCTTCGCACGGTCAAGTTCCTCGCCCTGAGTCCTTACCTTGCTTTCGAGGGCATTGAGCTGAGCCGTATTCTCTGCATTTCTTGCAGTCTCCTCAGCCTTGTATTTTTCAAGATCAGCCTTAGCCTCATTTGCCATATCAAGATTTGCCTTGGCCTCAGCCTTCGCCTTGTCAGCGTCTTCAGTCATGGATGTGAGCTTGCTTTCAAGGTCGGATACAGATCTCTCGAGTTCGGAGATCTTCTCGTCCGCCTGTGCCTTAGCCTCATCAACAGCCGTACTCTTTGCAAGAGTAAGTTCCTCGATGGTCCTTTCCTTATCGGAAACGGCTCTGTCCATTTCAGCCTTTATCTCGTCTATCGCCTTCTGCTTTGCCTGATCTGCCTCTTCAAGAGCCTTTTCCTTTTCGGACTTCATATCGCTGACAGCCTTCTCACTGTCGGCAAGTCTGCCCTCAAGCGAGGTCTTCTCCGTCTCTGCATCGGAGAGCTTCTTCTCGGCTGCCTCAACAGCATCGGTCTTGCGGGTGATCTCAGCCTTAGCTTCTTCAAGCTCGGCGGTAATGGAGGTGATCTTTTCGTTGAGTCTGCCTATCTCGGAATTCTTCTCGGAGTCGGAGGAATCGAGCTGCTTCTTCATATCATCGGCAGCTGAGTTGAGGGACTCTATCTGAGCCTTGAGGGAGCTTTCGGATGCGGAGAGCTCGGATATGCGCCTGTCCTTCTCATCTGCTTCCTCGGTCTTAGCCTTTATCTGCGAGGTGAGCTCGTCTATCCGTGCCTGAAGATCGGCCTTCACCTTCTCGTTCTCGGCGGAAAAAGCGGCAAACTTCTCATCGCCTGCCCTTGCGCTGTCCTCACCGGACTGAAGGGCGGACTTGAGCTTCTCTTCGAGTTCGGCTATCTGCTTTTCCTTCTCGGCAACAGCCTCGGATCTCTCGTAGAGTTCCTTGTCCTTGTCGCCTATGATCTGATCCTTCTCGCCTATGAGACGTACCTTCTCTTCAATGGATGAGGCAGCCTGCTCTTCGATACTGTTCTTCTCTTCAAGGAGCTTATCATAGTTCTCCTTAGCCAAGGCAGCGGACTTCTCAAGCTCTTCCTCGAGAGCACGGATCTTGTCCTCATAAGCCTTAAGCTGCTCAGCTATGCTTTCTTCGCTGAGGGCCTTCGTTATCTCTGCCTTCGTCTCTTCGTCCTTCAGTGCTTCTATCAGCAGCGATTTAAACTCTAAAAGCTCCATTTGATCACCATTCCCATACATTAAATCATAGTAAGGGGTACATCTGAAGAGTGTCCCCTTACTTGCTGAATTAAGTATATCACATTTTTTTCGCCTTGTCAACCTCTATTTTTGTAGAAAATGTTCAATGATTTTTGTATATAGGGAAATTTTAGCATTTTAGTGAAATAATCCGGTAATATTTCTTTTACAAACCCCTTCATCACTGTATCCGGAATGTACCGCCCCACTCCCCGATAACTCTCGGGATGTCATCGGATATTTTTCGTAAAAAAATTTCAAAAATATAGTGACAAATCCCCGCATTTATAGTATAATGGGAAAAAGCGATACGGGAGGGACACCATGAATATCTACATAGACGGCACAACTGCCGAATTTCGGAGCAATTACCGTTTCCGAGGCGCAGGGATGGTCAGCGGGAACAATTCCTCACGGCTCCTCATGGACTATAAATATCTCTGCCCCGACAGCTACTATCAGATACTCGAAAGAGTTTTCGGCAGTGACGGCGTGGGAGTTACCCATCTTAAAATAGAGATGGGCTCGGACATCAACTCATCATCTGGCACCGAGCCGTGCATCATGCGCCGCCCCGACGAAGCTCCCGACGTCACACGGGGAGCGGCATTCATGCTCTGTGCGGATGCCAAGAAGATAAACCCCGGCCTCACCCTTGATATGCTCTGGTGGGGCGAACCCAAGTGGATCGGAGATGCTCCGGATGTCTATGACGCACGGTACCGCTGGTATAAGGCGAACCTTGATGAAGCATACTTCACATACGGCATCAGATTTGACTATGTGAGCGTGGTGCAGAACGAACGTGCTCACGACATCAATTGGATAAAGTACTTCGTCAGACGGCTAAGGTCCGAAAAGGACGCACCCTACGACTACTCAAAGATAGGCATCGTGGCAGGCGAGGAAGTCTGCACCTGGGGACTTGCGGAGAACATACTTTGCGACAGCGAGCTCCGTGATATGATAGATGTCATCGGAAGCCACTACACATCATCATCCTCGGACACCGCAAAGGAACTTGCGGACAGGTACGGCAAGGAGCTCTGGGTCAGCGAAGGCTCGCCTCCCATGAAGTATAAAAACACATACAAGAGCGACGGCTCCTTCCTTTCGGGGCTTGGCGGCGGCCTTGACATAGCCGACCGCATCATAGCCATGTTCCCCATGGGAGACATGACCATGTATGAGTATCAGCCCGTGGTGTCCGCATATTATGACGGGGTATGCTACGGCTTCAAGCAGATCATTACCGCAAATACCCCGTGGAACGGCGGCTTTGAGCTTGACATCGGGTACTATATCTCACTTCATTTCTCCCTGTTCATCAAAAAGGGATGGGTATTCATAAGGAGCGGATGCAGCTCCGACTGTGTCCCAGGAGGAGACGGCCACTGCCTGACGGACGGTAAGTACACCTATATGACCTGTGCCTCACCCGACGGAAAGGATCACAGCATCGTCATAACAAACTCCACGGATGAAGCCATCACCTACTCTGTCTCTCTCGCAAATATCCCCCATGCCCACAGCGTGCTTCACTGCTTTCTCACCACAGGCGCCGACAATCGGGGTCACTTCCTTGAACGGAAAGAGGACATCATCCCCGTGCCAAGCTGCAAGGGCTGTTCATTCAGCGTCTCCGTCCCTCCTCAGTCCCTGATGACGATCAGCACCCTCCTGCCTGTCATCAGACGTGACAGGTGCGAACGGGATGATATACTTGCTCTCCCCTACGAGGACAGGTTCGATGAGCCCGAGGAGTTTTTGTCCAGGAGAGGTCACGCACCTTTATATACCACCGATCAGGGCGGTGCATTCGAGATCGAAGGCGGAAGGCTCGTTCAGCAGATAACATCTGATATGAAGCCTGCCGACTGGGGATATACCCCCGACCCCACCACGAACCTCGGTGACGACAGATGGTATAACTACACCGTCTCCGCCGACGTGAAGCTAAGCGACCCAGACAGCGGATATATAGGCATAGGTCTCAGGTATTCCCTTGCCTGTGCGGGAGCGCACGGATACAGGCTCCTGCTTTTCCCCGACAAATGGCAGCTTGCGGAGAATGACCGCATCCTTGCAGAAGGGTCACACGATGCAGACATGAGCGTATACAACCGTCTCTCACTGAGCGCATATTACGGCGAAGTGACCGCTTCTCTCGGTGAGACTGTACTGGTACGGTACACCTCCGACACATTCACAGCCGCAGGACGTGCCGCACTTTACAGCTCATATCACAGGAATTCATTTGCCGCTCTGCGCATAGAGCCACTTGAGGACTCCTATATCAGACGGTATGACGATACGGATGATATCATAGTATACAGCGGCGATTGGGAACATAAATCCATGGAGGGATTTGCAAACTTCAGGCGCACCCTCTCCGTGGGAAGAAAGGGCGCAAAGGCGGTCATCAAATACACGGGAAAGTCATACGCCGTGTTCGGCAGATCGGGCAGTGCAAAGCTCTGTGTATCCGCCGACGGTGTGAGATCGGTCAGACAGACAAGCGAGACTGCCGAAAGAGGTGTATCCCTCACGGACAAGCTCCCCTTCGGACATCATACCGTGACCATCGAAGTGCTTGAAGGTGAATATACTATCGACGGCATAGAGACCGTAGAATAAGGAGGCGATCATATGTTGAAAGAATGGATAAGCGACCTCAAACCCACGGACGAAGTCATTGCCGAAAGGCTGGAAAGAGCGAGGGATGAGCTTGCCGCCCGTCAGATGAAGGTAAAGGAGAAGGGACTCCCTGTGCTGGTGGTGCTTGACGGATGGGGCGCCGCAGGAAAGGGAAGTGCTCTCGGCAAGATGATAAAGAACATGGATCCGAGGTTCTTCAAGTGTGAGACTCTGTCAGAGCCGTCTCCCGATGAGAAGCGCAGGCCGTTTCTGTACAGATACTTCATCCGCATCCCTGCCGCAGGTCAGTTCGCCTTCTTTGACGGGAGCTGGATGGGCGAGGTCACATCCCGTTTCCTGTCGGGTGAAACGAGCAAAAAGGACTATAAGACACAGCTTACATCTGTCAAGCGCTTTGAAAGACAGCTCAGCGACAACGGCTGCCTTGTAGTGAAGTTCTTCTTCCACATCAGCGAGAAGGTACAGAAGAAGCGGCTCAAAGCCCTTGAAAGCGACCCCACGACTGCATGGAGAGTATCCGACAGGGACAGATGGCAGAACAAGCACTACGGCAAATGCCTTGATGTATATGACGAATATCTGGAGACTACCAACCAGTTCGTCGCCCCCTGGTATTTCATAAACTCCACCGACCGCAAATGGGCGGAGCTTCAGATGACGGAGATACTCATATCCGCCATAGATACCGCCCTGAAGAACACGGAGAACCGAAGCGTCCCCATCCTTCAGAACACCTTCCCCCTCTCCCCCATGCCGAAGCTGTCCTCTGTTCCTCTTGACAAGACACTTACCGACGAGGAATACCGCACCGAACTCGACCGCCTCCAGATGCGCTTAAAGCAGCTTCACAATGAGCTTTACCTGCGAAAGATCCCCGTCATCATCGCATATGAGGGATGGGATGCCGCAGGAAAGGGCGGCAATATCAAGAGGCTCGCATCCGCCCTTGACCCCAGGGGCTATGAAGTCCATCCCATTGCAAGCCCCGAGCCTGCGGAAAAGGCACGCCATTACCTGTGGCGCTTCTGGAAAAGGCTCCCGAAGGACGGCCATATCGCCATTTTTGACCGCACATGGTACGGCAGAGTAATGGTGGAGCGCATCGAGGGCTTTTGCACGGAAAACGACTGGCAGCGTGCCTACAACGAGATAAATGAGTTTGAGAAGGAGCTCTCCGACTGGGGCGCAGTCATCATCAAATTCTGGGTGCAGATAGACAAGAACACGCAGCTTGCCCGCTTTACCGACAGGCAGAACACACCCGAAAAGCAGTGGAAGATCACTGACGAGGACTGGCGCAACCGTGAAAAGTGGGATCTCTACGAAACAGCCGTAGATGAGATGATGCAGAAGACCTCCACGGAATTTGCCCCATGGCATATCATCGAATCCAACGACAAGAAGTACGCCCGCATCAAGGCACTGAAGACCGTCATCAGCGCCTGCGAGGAAAAGCTCAAGGATTGACACACCGACAGCAGACAAGCGTGACAGCGCTCATCTGCTGTCTTTTCCGTCCGTACAGGCATCACGCCTTTCTCCAGCTTATAAAGCCGTAGATGTTATTGATAAGGAATATGATGAAGTTTATCACCATGGGAAAGCAGGATCTGTCCTCCGCCGACATAAGTATCCACAGTATGATGAGAACCACGTCATTTGCGGCATAGGCGCAGGCATAATAGGGAGATCTCAGATACGACAGATATACCGCAAGGAATGAGGTGGTCACGGATATGACCGAGAATACGATGTTCGCCGTATTTAGCTTTGCCAGTACCGCCCCGAAAACCAGCGTCACCGCCGCTGCAAGGATGCACATCCTCACCGCCTGCCGCACCGTGAGCTTTGCTGTCTCCACACGCCCCGTATCCTTGTCGGAGTGCCTTATCCACTGTACTGCGGCGATCACCGCCATAGGCATGGTCATTCCCATGTATGTGATGACCTCGCCCCAGTAGGCGCACCTTACGGAGACTATACCGTAGACCACGGAGAAGACAACTGTCAGTATCTGTCCCCATACGGAGCGGATTGCCAGGAATATGAGCCCCGTTACTCCTATCAGTGATGCCGTCAGCGACAGCACCCCGTTTACCGATGACACCCCTGCCATGATCCCCGAAACTGATGCCGCCGCCAGCGAACACAGCCACAGGCAGACATCACGCTTTCCGAACAGTTTGAATGGATTCATACTCTCTCCTTCATAAGACGGCAAAAAGCCTGTGATGTGATGTATCTGCTGATAAGCTTTCGCTTATCTGACCTGACGATACATCACAGGCTCGTTACCCGGCGGCAACTATTTATTCAGATGTGTCCCGCACTTGGAACAGAACGTATTGGAGCAGGTGTTCTGAGCTCCGCAGACAGGGCAGATGACCTTTACGCCCGTAGATTCCTTTGCATCACGGATATGCGCCTCAGTCTCCTTGATCTCTTCGATCTTTGCCTTTATAAGGCCGCTGTTGTCTGTGCCGCTGCAGTACATCTCATAGCATATCCTGCCCAGTTCATAGATCTTCTTCCGCAGCTCCGCTTCGCTCACGGCTCTGCGTGCGTATCCCTTTGATACGTCAACAGCCTTTGCTGCGGTATCACCGAAGATATGTGCTACCTCCCTTGTGATACCTATCGCCTTATCAGTCATCTGACTCACTCAGTACCCCTCCGTTTCGTTCATAGCTTGCGGTCATCGGTGTATCTTCAAAGTGCAGACATCAATAGTACATTATGCACGGAGTTCCCCGATCCACCATCTCATAGAGCTGTTTTACCTCGGAGTACTTCATGTTTATACAGCCGTGCGAACCGTTGTTGATGTAGGTGTTCCCTCCGTATGATCCTCTGCTCAGATCGTGAAGACCTATACCCTCAAAGGAGAGCCTCATGAAGTAGCTGCATCGTGTGCGGTAGGAACCGTCGGCGGCATTCATCATGTAGTTCGTCTCCTTGGTATATACGCTGTATATACCGCCGGGAGTCTTTCTTGCAGGGTCGGTCGCCTTTCCGGATACTATGGAGGTAGTCTCGAACTGGAGCTCCCCATCCTTGTAGTACCACAGATGCTGAGCGGTAAGGTCTATCTCGATATAGGTCTTTCCTATATCATCGTTTGCGGAGCGTCCCGACTTGAAGCCCTGATAAACATAGCCCGTGTCAAGCTGTACATACCAGGGTTCGATGGTCTGTGTCCTGCCCTCTGCGATGTAGTCAAGGAGCATATCCACAGTCTTCTCCTGATCCATCCACCAGCCGTACTGACCCGTGGAATAGCGCCCCTGGGAAATGTCCATCTCGCCCCTCTCAGTCGTCTTGAAATGGCGTGTGGTCATGAAGGTATCGTACTTTTCCGCAAGTCCCGCAACATACTGAACTGCCTTGCTGCGGTCGATGTTGCCGTTCCCGTCCGTCCATTCAAAGACCTGGGCACCCGTCAGATATTCCTGCGTGTAGTCAAAGTCATATGTCAGGATAAAATCGTATTTAGCCTTTATCACGTCCAGCTTTGCCGAAAGATCGGAGGCTTTCACAGCAGGCTCCTTGTAGCAGCCGCTCTCCTCAAGGTCGATGTCGAGCTTTCCTTCGTTCACGCTCTCAAGGACGTAGTCCACCAGCTTCTCCACATCAGCCGTGTCGCCGTACACCTCAGGCACGATGAAATAGCCGTTGTCACCGTAGGATATGCTTGCATTCTGGGTATCCGTGCTTCCCCATACGGTGCGGCGGAGCAGGCGCTCCAGCTTTTCCTCGTCGTAGGACGCATCCATCTCAAAGTTTATCTCATCGGTCTTGAAGAGATTTGTGAACCACAGGGCATGGTTCTGGGAATTGTACGCCTCACGCACAGGTGCGGCGATCTCCACCTTGTAGCCGAAGTCCGACAGGTCGATGTCCATCACGTCTCCGCCCCGCTTGTTCAGGGTGAGGGAGGGAGCTTCCACCGCCTCCTTGAACATATTCGTCACTTCCGAGGTGGTCATGCCGCTGACGTCGGTATCATTTATAAAGGTATTCTTCAGGAACTTGCCTGCGTACTTTGACAGTCCCCCAAGGTAGATGCCCGCAAGCACGACGATCACCGCTGCGACACAAAGGCCGGCAGCCAGCTTTTTCTGCCTTCTGGCACGCTTGTTCTCAGCCTTGCGCCCCTGTTTCTTTCTGGCGATGGCGGCTGAGATATCATAGGACGTATCACTGTCAAATGTGTAATCATCCGATCTCATCTATCATCAACTCTCTTTTGTCTATCTGTCACGCTTGCGTGAGAACTTAGTGCTGTAATACACGTTTACGGCTTCATTCTTTATAAGTATCATAAGTGCGCCTATGTTGCATCCCGAAGCGACAACGCCCAGGAGCAGGTGCAGGAAGTCGTATTCCACCTTGCCGAGGGATGTCTGGTAAAGGTAGAACAGCAGTCCGAGCCCCACATATGCCACCAGCGATATCGCAAACATGGTCATCCCGAACAGCCTTGACTGCTTAGACCGTATCAGCAGCAGCAGTGAGCCTGCCGCACCGAACAGCGCTATGATCTGGAAGATCTGCACATAGGGATCCCATCCGAGCTGAGAAAAGCATATGAAAGCCCCCGCAAGTCCCAGAAGGATGGGGATTATAGATATGCCGAAGCCCTTCTTTGCTATTTTAAGCTGCTTTTCTTCCATCAGCTTATTGTACATCTTCTTGCTCTGTCTTGCGTTGAAGTTTTCGGGGACACGGGAAAGGTCTTCCTGCACCTGACGTCTGAGAGCATCCTTCTCCTCACGGTCAAGGCTGTCCTGATCCGCCAGATTCTTGGCTCTGGTGCGGGGATCGGCGTATTCATCGGACAGGTCGTCCAGCTTCGGTGCCTCCATCTCATACTGCAGATCGCTCATGCGTATCTTTTCACGCATCGCCTTCTGTGATGATATGCGGTTGGAGGACATGGGAGCCAGCTTCGGTGCGGAGGTCATGTCTTCAAGGACAGGCTCGGGATCGGGCTCTGTATCCTCTGAAATGACATATTCATCATCATCCCTCTTCATGGGTGCAGCAACGGGAGAGGCAGAGGGCGTGTCATCCTCCATCACGGGAGGAAGGTCGTCATCCTTCACGGGCTCCTTCTCCACCTTCGGGAGAGGTTCATCTATGGACGGCCTCTTGGGGAGAGGCTCATCGAGAGACGGTCTCTTTGGCAGAGGCGCATCATGAGAAGTCTCATGGGACTGCGCCGCCCCGTTCTCTCCGACAGGCGGGATGGGGTCGAGCCTGGGAAGGTGCGGAAGAGGGGGAAGTTCAAAATCGTCTATGTTTTTCTTGTTGTCGGGCATTTTTACACCTCAATGTAACTGTATATCTTGTGCTTTTCGGGCTTCTCGCCCTTTATCCTGAACAGTTCGGAAACTGTCACAAACTCAAATCCGTCCGCTTTAAGGCGGGGTATCAGCATATCGACACCTTTTGATGTGCGCATATTCCCCTGACTGTCGTGAAGCAGGAATATGGTGCCGTCCGATGCGTTCTCATAGGAGCGTTCACAAATCTGCCCGGCAGTCACGCTGTCATCCCAGTCATCGCATCCCTTGCCGCAGATGAAGGTCTTGTCTATGATGTCGAACATCAGATCGTTGTACACGATGTAGGGAGGACGGAAGAACTCGGGCACACGGCCTGTCACCGCAGTTATCCGCCTGTCGGTCTCCTCGATCTCAGCAATGATCGTCTCTCTGTCCATCTCATTCATGAATGAATGGGTCAGCGAATGGTTCTCATATTCACAGCCCATATCCATCCCCCGTCTGATAAGGTATTCCCTGTCGGGGGTGATGTTGTTCCCTATCAGGAAGAAGGATGCCCTTATTCCGTGCCGCTCCAGCACGTCAAGGGTCGCTCCCGTCTCAATGATATGCGGTCCGTCGTCAAAGGATAATGCACATACTTTACTCATATTTTACCTCAAAGTAAGTAAACTCCGCCTTCGCACCCACGGCAAACAGTCCCGTCATCACTCCCGTGAAGCCTCCGCTGACCTCACTCGAAAGGTATCTGGTGATGCCGCTCCCCAGATAAGCCTCCCTGCCGCCGGCAGCAAATGAGAAGTCATAGGTGTGTTCATTTCCTCTCACGATAAGTTCTGCCTCCGGATGAGGGATGGGGATGCGTGCCTGTTCATGCTTTATGCCGCCGATGTTCAGCTTCAGCACGGCGAAGTCGCCCGTGCCGTCATGGAGAACATACACATCGTAATGCTCATTCTCGCACATATACATGGTCACGCCGCCAAGACCGCTGCCCGAGAGATTTATGTGTACCCTCAGCTCAAAGCGGAAGTCACGCTGTCTCATGGCGATGAATGTCGGGGAGGCGGTGTCGTCAAGAGTTACATCCGTGCCGCAAAGCGTCCACGATGTGATGCCTGCGTGCTTTGCGAAGATGTAATCCTCCTCATGCGGATGACGCAGACGGCACCATTCCACGGCAGGGTCGGTGTCGTCAAAGGAGTAGGTGCGCCGTATCACCTGTTCGCCGCCGCCCCTTGTCTCATATTCCTCATCGGTCGTGCCGTCACGCCCTGCCGTGAAGTTGCCGTCCTCACCGAATGAAACGGGGGTAAGGAACACCTCACGTCCGAGGTTATGATACGGTTCCCATATGCCTGTCTGGCGGAAACCGAGGGTGAGGATGTACCAGTCGCCGTATTTGTCCTGTATAAGGTCGCCGTGTCCTATTCCCTGTATTATAAAGGGTGCCTTGTTGCGGTTGGTGAGTACGGGGTTGTGCTCATATCCCGTGAAAGGCCCCCACGGATCGTCACTTCTGGCGTAAGTCACCATATGGCCGTATTCCGTGCCGCCCTCAGCCGCCATAAGGTAATAGCCGCCGCCTATTTTGTACATATGCGGACTTTCGAGATAGCGTCCGCCGCTGCCAGACCATATCGTCCTGCTTTCGGTGAGCTTTCTCCCCGTGGCTATGTCTATCTCACACTGCACGATGCCGCTCACGCCGTGTGCGTCCGTCCCGTTCGAGATGAAGTATACCCTGTCCCCGTCAAACAGCAGGGAGGGATCGATGCCGCCCTGATCGACCTTCACGGGGTCTGACCATTCGCCGTGAATGTCGTCGGTGTATACATAGAAGTTCTCATGTGTGGTGTCGTTGGTGGTCACCATGTAGAACCGCCCGTCATTATATCGGATGGTAGGCGCAAACACGCCGCCCGAGGAGTTTATCCCCTCAAGCATGACCTGCGACTTTCTTGTGAGGACATAGCCTATCTGGCGGTAGTTTACAAGGTCATCACTCTCAAACAGCGGTACACCCGGGAAATACTGGAATGAGGAGCAGACCAGATAGAATTTCCCGTTGGCCTCACATATGCTGGGATCGGGGTAAAAGCCCCTTATGACGGGGTTGCGGTATCTCATTGTCCACCTCAGATGAATGCATTGATAATGAAGAGCGATACTATGAACCGAACGGACATCATCAGTATGAATATGATGAGCAGAGGTATGCTCGTGCCGCCCGATATGGCTATGTAGTCCGAATTGTCGGACTCCTTGAGCTCCTGCACCTTGCGCAGTGCGTGCTTGTAGTAGAAGTAGTTCGACCACATCCCCAGTGCAAGGCAAATCGCAGTATCAAGTGCGGAGATAAGGGTGGAGATATCGGATATCTTGTCAGCCCCCTTGAACTGGGCGATGTGTCTGAGCATCTCCACTATCTGCGGGAACTGCTGGAAGTTTGTAATGAAAAGCTCACTGTATTCGGGGATGCTGAGCATCACCAGGAGAGACGGGAGTGAGAGCATCATGCGAAGTAGCATTATGCCTATCGCCTGCCACGGCATCTTGCGGTACGCAAAGTACAGCTCGGGGAAGATAAGCGCGCCGATGTTCAGCCCCACCTTGAAGCCGAATCGGTTCATCATGGCAAATCTCGGCATATAATAGGATGCGGACGGCCCCACGAACCGTGTCAGTTCCCCGTAGGTAACGCCCTCGTCAGCCTCATCCTCGGGGCGCACCTCCAGCGTGACCACACGCTCATTTATCTGTGTCCCCGGGAAAGGTGCATCATTGTAGCCCATCCCCTGACTGTCCGTGCCTGTCCGCCCCACAGCCTCATACCCTGCGGGAGTGCCGCACTGATCGCAGTATTTCTGATCGGGGGAAAGGTGCTTACCGCACCTGCGGCAGATGATGTCCTCGGCCTCGGTATTCTCATCCTTCCAGCTCCTGCCGCTCTCGTGCAGGTCAGAAGCAACACAGCCCTCCGCCTTGTAGCAGTCCCTGTGATAAGGCGTACCGCATTCAACGCATACTACAACGTCGTCATCCTCGGTGAATTCTTTTCCGCAGATCCTGCACTTATGTCCTGTATATAGCATCGCTTATCTCCTGAAACAGGGAATGTGTGTGATTTGCCCTAAGCCGCCTGCGGCCGTCATTCCCTAAAAAACACTATCCGGCGAGCAGCATCACGCCGCTCGCCTGATCTCATGTATTTGATTCACGCCCTGTCGATCAGAGCCTTCAAAGCATCCTTGGGGATGAAGCCCACCTGCTTTGCGGCTTCCTGTCCGCCTTTGAGCACCACCAGAGTGGGGATGCTCATCACACCGAACTCTGCGGCAAGATCCGGATTCTCATCCACATCCACCGAATAGAACTCCACCTGTCCGTCATACTCATCAGCCAGTTCGTCCACAATGGGAGCGAGCATCCTGCACGGACCGCACCAAGTGGCATTGAAGTCTATGAACGCCTTGGCAGCCGTCCTTGCAGCACCAAGATCATTATTTGCAACAGTATTGAGCATATGCCCTCCTAACCGCCGTCAGACGCGCAAAGCCCGTCGTCTTCCGACCATATCAAGACCTGCGATCGCATCGCATCATTTATCAAATCCTTTTGCTCTGACTAAAGCAGAGTCAAGTCCCGACCCGCCAAATATCATGACAGGACGTCACTGTTTTAATTATATCACATTTTTTGGGTTTCGTCAAGGTATTTTACGCAAGATAATGCACAAACATTTCCCTCTCCGGCAGCTTTAATATATTGATAAGGGCGACCCGTGATATCACCGCAGGCGAACACGCCTTTCAGGTTTGTCTGCATCTGCCTGTCAGTGACCACATGAGCGCCATCCGTCTCAAGCCCGTAGATGAGCTTTGCGGGAGCCACGCTCTCACGGAGGACAAAGACTCCGTCCGCTTCATATTCGGCATCATCGGTGACGAGCCTGCCCCTTTCTATCCGAACGGGCCTGCTGTGTATCACCTCGATGTTATCCCCGTCAAGAGACACGTCCCCTTTGTACATGGGAAGGTAATACACCTTCGATGCGACTTCCGACAGGAAGGCACCTTCCGCCTCCTCATCGGGAGAATAGCCGATGACAGCCACAGTCTTGCCCCTGTACAGAGGCGCATCGCAGGTGGCACAATAGCTGACGCCGCTTCCGAGAAGCTCATCTTCTCCGGGTATGCTCGCCGCACTTACCACGCCCATGGCAAGTATCACGGAGCGTGCCGTGTACATCTCACCGCTCCTGCCCTGGAGACCGAATGTGCCGCCCATGTCGTAGACAGCGGTGATGCGGTCCTCGGTCACGGGGATGCCCATGGAATCAAGGTGAGCCTGAAACCTGTCCGCAAGCTCCCCGCCGCTTGTCCGGGGGAAGCCGGGGTAATTGAGTATCTCCTTCGCCTTGCGCATCTTGCTGCTAAGCCCCTTCTCCCCGATAAGGAGAACAGACTTGTTCCTGACTGCGGCAGTGACAGCGGCGGATATGCCGCCGGGTCCCGTGCCGATCACAGCGATATCGTACACCGACATACAAACTCCTCTCCGCCCCGTCTTAAAGCAGGGACTCAACGCATCTGCTCAGCTCATCCATGTCATGAGTGGGCTCGAACCTTGCAACTACCGCACCATGGCGGTCTATAACAAACTTGGTGAAGTTCCACCTGATGTCGGACTCATTGCCCTTGCCGGCGAATACCTGCATCATGGCAGCCTTGGGTCCCTTGCCGAAGCCCTCGAACTTCTTCTGTGACTTGAGGTAAGTATACAGAGGAAGCTCGTTTGCTCCGTTGACATCCGACTTCTTCATCTGAGGGAACTTGGTGTTGTATTTGAGGGTGCAGAACTGGTGTATCTCCTCATCGGTGCCGGGTGCCTGGCTGCCGAACTGGTTGCAGGGGATGTCGATTATCTCGAGTCCCCTGTCATGGAACTTCTCGTACATCTCCTCAAGCTCCTTGTACTGGGGAGTAAAGCCGCATCCTGTTGCGGTATTCACTACTATGACCACCTTGCCCTCGCAGCATCTGAGGGATATATCTTCGCCGTGTGCGTCCTTAACGCAATGATCGTAAAAACCCATAATGATTCCTTTCTGTCGTGTGGCCGCCGCTCACGCTCCATCCGCTGTCCGAACAGCGCATCGGCTGTGAGCGCCGATCCGTTTCCCGATTGATTGTGATTTAATTGTACACAATTTAATTGACTTTGTCAATATACATTTTCAACAAAATATACCGCCTGTTTGGCACAAATTTGTACAAGTGCCGATAGATCGCAGTCTGATGCGGTTCCCATGCACAACATATGCATAATGTTTTTACAAAAAATTCTTGCATTTAGCCGTGAAATGTGGTATTATATTTGGTGGCGATGATCACGATACGGTCAAATAATGTGCGTCAGCCGGGTACGTACGGTTGGCGGGTAAGGAGTAGTTATGCCAAAAAGAGAAGATATCAGTAAAATTATGATAATCGGTTCCGGACCTATTATAATCGGTCAGGCGTGCGAGTTCGATTACTCAGGCACACAGGCGTGCAAGGCTTTGCGCAAGCTGGGTTACGAGATCGTTCTTGTCAACTCAAATCCCGCTACCATCATGACGGATCCCGATGTAGCCGACATAACCTATATAGAGCCTCTGAATGTCACAAGGCTCACACAGATAATCGAGAAAGAGCGCCCCGATGCGCTCCTCCCCAATCTGGGCGGTCAGTCCGGGCTCAACCTCTGCTCCGAGCTTGACAAGGCAGGCGTGCTCAAAAAGTACGGTGTGCAGGTCATCGGCGTGCAGGTTGACGCCATCGAGAGAGGCGAAGACCGCATCGAATTCAAGAACACCATGAATTCCCTCGGCATAGACATGGCACGCAGCGAAGTGGCATACTCCGTTGATGAGGCTGTCAAGATAGCCGAGCAGCTCCGCTATCCCGTAGTTCTTCGTCCCGCATACACCATGGGCGGCGCAGGCGGCGGCCTTGTATATAATGTAGATGAGCTCCGCACGGTCTGTGCAAGAGGTCTTCAGGCTTCACTGGTAGGTCAGGTGCTCGTTGAAGAGTGCGTGGCAGGCTGGGAAGAGCTTGAGCTTGAAGTTGTCCGTGATGCAGAGGGCAACAAGATAACCGTCTGCTACATAGAGAATATCGATCCCATCGGCGTTCACACAGGCGACTCCTTCTGTTCTGCGCCCATGCTCACCATCCCCGAGGATGTGCAGGCAGAGCTCCAGCGCCAGTCCTATAAGATAGTTGATGCTATCGAGGTCATAGGCGGATGCAACTGCCAGTTTGCAAGAGATCCCGAAACAGGCAGGATCATCGTTATCGAGATAAATCCCAGAACTTCCCGCTCCTCCGCACTCGCATCCAAGGCTACAGGCTTCCCCATCGCCCTCGTTTCGGCAATGCTCGCCTGCGGACTTACCCTGAAGGATATCCCCTGCGGCAAGCACGGCTCCCTTGACCAGTACGTTCCCGGCGGCGATTACATCGTTATCAAGTATGCAAGATGGGCATTCGAGAAATTCAAGGGCGCAGAGGACAAGCTCGGCACACAGATGAAGGCTGTCGGCGAGGTCATGAGCATAGGCAAGACCTACAAGGAAGCATTCCAGAAGGCTATCCGTTCCCTGGAAACAGGCCGCTACGGTCTGGGCTTTGCCAAGGACTTCAATTCCCTTACAAAGGATGAGCTCCTCTCCAAGCTCCGCTTCCCCACCAGCGAAAGACAGTTCATCATATATGAGGCAATGCGCAAGGGCGCTACCATAGATGAGATTTACGAACTTACCAAGATAAAGCGCTACTTCCTCGAGCAGATGAAGGAACTTGTCGAGGAGGAAGAGGCACTTCTCAAGGAGCAGGGCGTACCCGACGAGAAGACCCTCAAGCAGGCAAAGCTCGACGGTTTCTCCGACAGATACCTTGCTATGCTCAGAAAGACCACCGAGGACGAGATCCGCTCCGCACGCCTTTCCTTCGGCATCAAGGAGGCATGGGAGGGCGTTCATGTAAGCGGCACGGAGAATGCGGCTTACTATTACAGCACCTATCACCTGGATGAGGACAAGTCTCCCGTTTCCAACGATAAGCCCAAGATCATGATCTTAGGCGGCGGCCCCAACAGGATAGGACAGGGCATCGAATTCGACTACTGCTGCGTTCATGCGGCTCTCGCACTGAAGAAGCTGGGATTTGAGTCCATCATCGTCAACTGCAACCCCGAAACAGTCTCCACCGACTACGATACATCCGACAAGCTCTACTTCGAGCCCCTTACCCTTGAAGACGTGCTCTCCATACACGACAAGGAGAAGCCAGTGGGCGTCATCGCTCAGTTCGGCGGTCAGACTCCCCTGAACCTTGCAGGCGACCTGAAGAAATACGGCGTCAACATCCTCGGCACTACTCCCGAGACTATCGACCTTGCCGAAGACAGAGACCACTTCCGTGCAATGATGGAAAAGCTGGAGATACCCATGCCCGAATCGGGAATGGCTGTAAATGTGGAAGAGGCTATCGAGATCGCCAACCGCATAGGTTATCCCGTTATGGTGCGTCCTTCCTACGTCCTCGGCGGACGTGGAATGGAGATCGTTCACGACGACGACCAGATGAAGGTATATATGGCTGCCGCTGTCGGCGTTACTCCCGACAGACCCATCCTCATCGACCGCTTCCTCAATCATGCCACCGAGTGTGAGGCAGATGCAATTTCCGACGGCACCAACTGCTTCGTTCCCGCTGTCATGGAGCATATCGAACTTGCAGGCATCCACTCCGGCGACTCCGCCTGCATACTCCCCTCAAAGAACCTCACTCCCAGACAGGTATCCACCATCAAGGAGTATACACGCCGCATAGCTGTGGAAATGAATGTCTGCGGCCTTATGAATATGCAGTACGCTATCGAAGGCGATACTGTCTATGTGCTTGAAGCCAACCCCAGAGCGAGCCGCACAGTTCCCCTCGTATCCAAGGTGTGCAGCATCAACATGGTGCAGATAGCTACCCAGATAATCACTTCTTCCCTCACGGGCAAGCCTTCACCCGTACCCCAGCTGCGTGACAAGCAGATAGGTCACTACGGCGTCAAGGAAGCTGTGTTCCCCTTCTCTTCCTTCCCCGAAGTTGACCCCGTTCTCGGCCCCGAAATGAGATCCACCGGTGAAGTCCTGGGTATCTCTCCCTCCTTCGGCGAGGCTTACTACAAGGCACAGGAAGCAGCTCAGACCAAGCTCCCCGATCACGGCACCGTGCTGCTTGCTGTCTGCGACAGGGACAAGCCCGAACTCGTGGAGGTAGCAAAGGCATTCTCCGACATGGGCTTCAAGATCGTAGCCACAAAGGGCTCATGCGACCTTATCCGCAGCGCAGGCATCCCCTGCGAGCTGGCATACAAGCTCCATGAGGGCAGACCCAATATCACCGATGCCATTGCAAACGGCGATATCCAGCTGATAGTCAACACCCCCGCAGGCAAGACTTCTGCCCACGATGACAGCTACATCAGAAAGTCTGCCATCAAGAACCGTGTCCCCTACATCACCACCATGGCAGCCGCAAAGGCAAGTGCAGAGGGCATCAAGGCAGCAAAGGCAACAAGCGATATCGGCGTGAAGTCCCTTCAGGCTCACCATGCCGACATAAAGGAATGATACATCGGAAAGGCGCTGTAAAAAAAGCCTGAATAAAAACCGAGATGGACTAAAAAATTGGCCATCTCGGTTTTTTAACATAAAAAGCAGAACAACTACCTAAATCAGGGTACAGAAAACACACCGGCAGAAAAACCTTTTTTTGCCGATAAATAGTGATATAAGTTTTTCGGACTCAGGCGGGAATTTTTACTTGACGTTTCTTCAAATGATACTTGTGAAGATTAAATCCACAAGAAATCAGACCGATCTCAAGATTTAATGCTTTTAATCCTCTTCTGCGAGCACGGGTGTATGACCTGTTCCACTTGATAATACCATTTGCACC
>JAFUHM010000063.1 GCA_017468865.1 Oscillospiraceae bacterium
ATACGGCAGGACGGAAGAACACTACCAATGTGAAGACTGTGGTAATTGTCCACACAAGGAAAAGTGCTGCAAATGCAAAGGCAACAGGATAATACATCTTAATGAGGAATTGAGCCGTTTTCATCGTGAAGTTCTGGAAAACCTCAATTGTATTCATGGTGCATTGCTTCGTATGAACAGGAGCATCCAGTCTGAAGGTGCAAATGGTATTATCAAGTGGAACAGGTCATATACCCGTGCTCGCAGAAGAGGATTAAAAGCATTAAATCTTGAGATCGGTCTGATTTCTTGTGGATTTAATCTTCACAAGTATCATTTGAAGAAAAGTCAAGTAAAAATTCCCGCCTGAGTCCGAAAAAATTATATCACTATTTATCGGCAAAAAAAGGTTTTTCTGCCGGTGTGTTTTCTGTACCCTGATTTGGGTAGTTGTTCTGCTTTTTATGTTAAAAAACCGAGATGGCCAATTTTTTAGTCCATCTCGGTTTTTATTCAGGCTTTTTTTACAGCGCCCCTGTCTTTCATATCTTGCCCGTGGTTATCTTACTGAGCGGTCTGTTCCTCACCGTTTATGCTGATGAGCATATCCGTGCTGTCGCCTGCCACCATCCTGGGATACTGACCGTCCCATTTCTCGATGGACTTGTTACGGAGCACTTCATCCGTGAGGGACTGCGCTATCTTCCTGTTTGCCTCTGCCTCGGCATCCGCCTTGACCTTTATAGCCTCAGCCTCTGCGGTAGCCTTCGCCCTGATGGCATCTGCCTCCGCCTTTGCGGCGATGGTGCGCTCGGAAGCGGCAGCCTCAGCTTCGATGACTCTCTGCTCCTTCTCGGTATTCGCCTTGATCTTGTTCTGCTCCGCTACCTGCTTTGCCTCGATAGCCGCATTGTATTCTGCGGAGAAGTCGAAGTTGGTGATGTTGAGCTCATCCACGATAAGGCCGTATTCCGACACCTTTGCGGTCAGGGCATCGTGTATCTCGATACTTACCGCACTTCTCTGGGTGATGAGCTGTTCAGCACTGTACTTTGCCATTACTGCCTTGGTAGCTTCATGTACGGCAGGTGAGAGTATCTTGTCCACATAGCCGTTGCCGAGGGTCTTGTACACATCTGCGGACTGCTCTGCGGAAAGGTGGTAGTTTACCGCAAGGCTCGAAGCCACCGTCTGCATATCCTTGCTGACTGCCGAAGTCTCCACTTCGCTCTTCTGTATCTGGTTGTCCATTATCTCCACACGGGTGACAAAGGGCGCCTTGAAGTGCATACCGTCCGCAAAGGTTTCTCCCGTCACCTTGCCGAGGGTGACTATTACTCCCGTATATCCCGAGGGAACGACCGTGATGCAGTTCCTGACGAGTATGGATACGATGATGAGCAGCACCACCGTGATGACGATGCCCCTTACCTTTGCTCCCGCACCTTTTTTCTCTTTCTGTTCCATTTCAATTCTCCTTTATGTCGTGGATCTTTCCCTGCGCCCCTTCCCATGAACGCACGGCATATAGCGGCGGCAGGCATATGCTTGCCGATATTCCGGCAGGGACTGTCCCCTGTCGGTCATCGCCTCATTGATTATACCATAAGGTCTGAAAAAAAATCAATAGCTTTGGTGAATTTCTAATGTATTTCTATTGAGAGGCAGGCTGAGCCTGCACCCCATTCGTTCATTCATTTGCATCGGACATATTCAACACGGCTCGACCGGCAGGCGGTGCCTGCACCCGTTTCGTTGATTTATTTGCATCGGACATATTCAACACGGCTCGACCGATTGAAAATAACAAACGCAAAAGGATAATGGGCTGTACACACCGTATCATATTTATGACATATAAGACTTTGTTCTTGATTTGAAAAAAAGGGACGGCTTGTGTTCCTGCTTCCATAGGAGCAAAGGGACAACCAAAAGGGAAGGGGGAAAAATAAAATCCGTCAAAAAATCGGGCTTTCCCCCTTCCCTTATGGTTTTCCCTCTGCACTCTCTTTCCATTACCCTTCCCCCTTCCCGATTTTTTCTCTTAATGATTATCTTTTTGACGCATTATTAAGAACCTTTTCTTTGCTGGTGTATTCATTATGTTTTCTCTATATCGCTAAATGGTCGAGCCTTATAAAGACCGCCCAATCCAAATAAATCAACGAAATGGCTGTCGGCACTGCCGACACGCCAAATTCGGGCGGGGATTTTGGGGGAGGATTTGGTTATTCCTACAAATATTTCCAATCCCCTTGACAAGCGGAAATATTTATGGTAAAATATTCAAGTCGTTGAAGGCGAGGGCAATGGACGATGTCGCTGGGATATAGCCAAGCGGTAAGGCAACGGACTTTGACTCCGTCATTCGCCGGTTCAAATCCGGCTATCCCAACCATGATGGGATGTAGCCAAGTGGTAAGGCACCTGACTCTGACTCAGGCATTTCCGGGGTTCGAATCCCTGCATCCCAACCATCATGACCCGTTCCCCGGAACGGGTCTTTTACATAAATGATACGGAGGGCCGCATTATGAGGACTGTAAGCGGAAACACTTTGATAAAAGAATTCGATGTGGAGGCGGCTAAGGCTGCGGTGGGCAGCGAAGTTACCATATCCGCCACCGTGCATAAGGTCAATGACATGGGCGCATTTGCATTCGTTCATCTGCGCACCGCAAGATATGTGATACAGACAGTATACGCTCCCGACAGCTGCAAGGGCAGTCTGGAGGGGATAAAGGAAGGCTGCTTTGTAAAGGCGACGGGCATCGTGCGCACGGAGGAGCGTTCCAAGACAGGCATAGAGATAGCACTTACCTCTATCGAGCTGCTGCACGCACCCGGATATGACTATCCCCTGCACGTCAGCAAGTGGAAGCTGGGCTGCTCCCTGGACGTGAACCTGGACAACCGCAGCGTGGCGCTGAGAAACCCTGCGGAGAGGGCTGTATTCAAGTTCCAGGAGGGCGTGGTGTCCGCTTTCAGGCAGTTCATGCTGGACAATGACTTCACCGAGATACATACTCCCAAGATCGTGGCACAGGGCGCAGAGGGCGGCGCAAACATATTCCGCCTCGAATACTTCGACAAGGATGCGTTCCTCAACCAGTCGCCCCAGTTCTACAAGCAGGCTGCTGTGGCATTCTTCGACAGGGTGTTTGAGATAGCGCCTGTTTACCGTGCGGAGAAACATTCCACTTCACGTCACCTCAATGAATACATAGGCCTTGACTTCGAGATGGGCTTTATCAACGATATGTACGATGTAATGGACATGGAGACTGCCATGCTCCGCTACATGATTGGATACCTGAAGGAGAACTATGCGCAGGAGATACGCATCCTGGGTGCGGACATCCCCGAGGTGGGCGAGATCCCCGCAATCAAGTTTGAGGATGCGGTGACACTTATCAAGGGCAGCAAGGCTAAGAACAAGTTTGACCTGGAGCCCGAGGATGAGGTATTCCTCTGCAACTGGGCAAAGGAGAACTACGGCACGGAGTTCATCTTCGTAACCAACTTCCCTGCTTCAAAGCCTCCCTTCTACGCTATGAACGACAAGGAAGACCCCCGCACAGCCTGCAAGTTCGACCTGCTTTTCAGGGGACTGGAGATCACAACGGGCGGTCAGCGTATCCACGACTACAACGAGCAGCTTGAAAAGATGAAGGCGCAGGGGCTTGACCCGAATGACTTCGTTTACTATCTGGAGAGCCACAAGTACGGTCTTCCTCCTCACGGCGGTCTGGGCATAGGTCTGGAGCGTCTGGTGATGAAGCTGCTGGGGCTCCAGAACGTGCGACAGGCATCCATGTTCCCCAGAGACATCGCAAGACTTACTCCGTGATGATACGGCAGATGCGACACGGTGCGAAAGCACCGTGTTTTTTATGGGCGGATGATGAATTGCACAAAAGGGAGAGCATGGCAGACAGGATATTTGTGTCTTAGGGAGAATATGGGGCAGGCTTTCCCCTGCGGACTTGACAAAGGGGGCGAAAGATGATAATATGTTCATATAATCAAGGTTGAAGGCTGATATGGATGCAGTTATCTGAAACTTCATTTTTACGGCAGTAGTTAGCATATGCTAACCATACCGATAATATAAAAATTTTCTTAGGAGATGATGATATGGATATGAAAGTAGTATACGGCGTACTGATCCCGTTTATCGGGACTTCGCTGGGTGCGGCGTGCGTATTCTTCATGAAGGACACGTTCTCAAAGACGGTGCAGAGGATACTGGAGGGATTTGCGGCAGGCGTGATGGTCGCCGCATCGGTGTGGAGCCTGCTCATCCCGTCGCTCGAACAGTCGGAGCATATGGGGAAGCTGTCCTTTATCCCTGCGGCGGTGGGCTTTCTGGCAGGTATATTCTTCCTGCTGATACTGGATAACGTGATACCGCATCTGCACATGGGGAGCGAGACTGCGGAGGGACCTCAAACGAAGCTGAAGAAGACGACGATGCTGGTGCTTGCCGTCACACTTCACAACATACCCGAGGGAATGGCCGTGGGCGTGGTGCTTGCGGGATTTATGGCGGACAGCAGCAAGATCTCATACACGGGCGCACTCGCACTGGCGCTGGGCATTGCGATACAGAACTTCCCCGAGGGAGCGATAATCTCCATGCCGCTCAGGGCGGAGAAGGTGAGCAGGAGGCGCTCCTTCTGCTATGGCGTGCTGTCGGGCATAGTAGAGCCTGTGGGTGCAGTGGTGACGATACTTGCCGCCTCGCTGGTGGTGCCTCTGCTGCCCTACCTGCTCTCCTTTGCGGCAGGGGCTATGATGTATGTGGTAGTGGAGGAACTGATACCCGAGATATCCGAGGGTGAACACAGCAACGTGGGCACCATCGCATTCTCCCTGGGGTTCGTGCTGATGATGGTGCTTGACGTGGCACTGGGATGAGCATACACAGATACGCAAAAAGGTCGGGATTAATTCCCGGCCTTTTTACTTTGGAGAAATATTTAAGGAGAAGATAATGAAGATAACGTTTTTTAAACGGGAGAGATCTGCTCTGCCCGCAGGTCGGGGAATTGCCCGACTTTTTTATTTAAACGAAGTTCGGACGGCGGTCATCAGCCGAACGCTTCGACAAGTGCGTATATCCCTAAACCTGCTACCGTAGTGCCAAGTGTGAGACCTATAAGTGTCAGCATATTTACCTCCGAAACATCTGATTGATCTTGTTCAAAGCTTGCTTTTAACAAGCAAGCGTGAGCCGTAGGCTCACTTCCGTTCAGTGGGGGATTGAACCCCCACTGAACGGTAACATGGCACCCATGCCACCGCAATGGCATGAGCTGCCATTAGAGGCGGGGGACATGGCTTGCGGTTATATCACGGACGGAGATCTGCTCCGCCCATATGGGCTTATTCGTCCTCTGAGGGATCTATGAGACAGTCTGCGGATATGCCGCCTGCCGCCATTTCAAGGAGATCGTCGTCAAGTATCTCTATGTCATCTGCGATGCCGTACTTTGCGAGGATCCCGTCTGCAATGTCCCTAAGTTCATGGTCATCCTCAAAATCCAGATATGCGAACATCTCGGTGAGATATCTTTCAGTTGTCATAAGCTCAGCCTCCTTTGTGTTTTGCTCTTTGTACATTTAACCGACGGGAAAAGAAAAAAGGACAAAAAAACATGAAAAATATACGATATTTTTCGGGGCGGGCTTTTTGCACAAGGTAAAGTTACATCTTTTGGGGAATTTGACGAAAATTCACAAAATTGAAATTCCCTCTTGACAGGAACTTTGAAATATGCTATCATATACTCACAGTCGAACGTAACACTAAAAAGGAACTTACAGGAGGGATGTGCATGAGGCAGCCTACAAAGAAGAATTTGCTGGAGCAGCTTTCAGCTGCGGCGTTTGCGGATCTGGGAAGGATCTGTACGGTGGAGACGGATGGGGATATGCAGGCGATACATATCAAGGATACCTCAGAACTTACAAAACCCGAACGTCTGGCACTGTGTCAGATAAAGGCGGGGACAAGGGGCATAGAGGTGAAGCTCTACGACAAGCTAAAGGCGATAGAGATGATCGCACGGCTGACGGGGCTGTTTGAGCCGGGGGATGAAAACGAGGAGCTCAGGCGCCTGTTTGACGAACTGGCGGAAAGGGATACGGACAGGGACTGATGAAATTTACAAAGAAGCAGGAAGAAGTGTGGCTGCGCACGGTATGGGAGCCTAAGCGGTGGAACATCTCGGTGGGAGCGGTGCGTTCGGGGAAGACACATCTTGACTACTACCGCATACCTTACCGCATACTTCATGCGGGAGAAGGGGGCATCGCACTGATAGGCAACACCACGGGGACGCTGGAAAGGAATATCCTCGCTCCCATGCGGCGCATCTTCGGGGAGCGCAGAGTGGGCAGGATAGGCGGCAGCGGAAAGGTGAGGCTGTTCGGGCGCACCTGTCTGGCACTGGGGGCATACACGGCAAATGCCGCAGACAAGCTGAGGGGCATGAGCCTTGTATACTGCTACGGCGATGAGATAACCACATGGAACAGGGCCGTGTTTGACATGGTAAAGTCAAGGCTCGACAGGAGAGAGTCCGTATTTGACGGGAGCTGCAATCCCGACTGCCCCACGCACTGGTTCAAGACATTCCTGGACAATACGGATCAGGCGGATGTGGCGGAGTTCACCATAGAGGACAACACATATCTGTCAAGGGGATTTATCGATACCCTGAAGGCGGAATACGCCGGCACGGTGCTGTATGACAGATATATCCTGGGACAGTGGAAGGCTGCCGAGGGCGCAGTATATCCCCTTCTGGCAAATGCACCGCATGAGTTTGTCACGGATGACACGGAGGGCATTATGTGCGCTGATGTGGGGGTGGACTTCGGGGGCACGGGGTCGGCTACCGCATTCTCACTGGTGGGATACACAAAAGGATATAAGAGGATAGTCACACTGGATGAATACTACACCAAGGCTCCCATCACTCCTGCGGAACTGGAAAGGGATCTGGCAGAGTTCATACGGCGAAACGAGCGGTACGGCGTGCATGATGTATACTGTGACAGTGCGGAGCAGCTGCTTATCAGGGGGATACGGAATGCCCTGGCAAGGGAACGGCTGGCGGTGGAGGTACACAATGCACGAAAGCTCCCCATATCGGAAAGGATACGGTTCTACACAGGGATGATAGGACAGCGCAGGTTCTTTATACACCGAAACTGTCCTCACACGTTGGAAGCCTTCGCTTCGGCGGTGTACGACGGAGAGTGCAGGCTGGATGACGGCACGGTGAATGTGGACAGCCTGGATGCGCAGGAATACGCAACAGAGGCAAGGATGAGAGAGATAATCGACAGAGGATGAGGTGATGGGATGACGGATATGTTCGGGGCTTTCGGGGCGCTCCCCCCGGGATACGGGGAGCATTTGGGGCGTATCGCCCGATGGCGTGAGATATATTCAGGGCGGCCGCCCTGGGGATATGTGAAGAAGTCGGGGCTGTACGGCAAGGGAGAGCGGCGCATGGCACAGCTCGGGTGTGCAAGGGTGCTGTGTGAGTCCCTGTCGGGGCTGACCTTCGGGACACAGGCCGATCTGCGGTGTGCGGATGAAAAGGCAAGGGAGTTCGTGCTGGAGGTGTTTCAGGCAAACGGGTTCTGGGAGAATATGCCTTCATTCTTCTCACGGGCATATGCCCTTGGGGGCGGCGTGATACGGGTATATCGGGAAAGCGCTGCAAGGGATGCAAAGGGATTTGTGATAGACTACATGGGCGCAGATCAGTTCGTCCCCCTTTCCGCATCGCACGGAAGGGTGGACGGCGGCATCTTTGCCGGAACGGTGAGAAAGGACGGTGAATGCTATGAACTGTGCGAACGTCACCTGGGAGACGTGATAGAGAGGAAGGTGACACGGCAGGGAAAGGAATATGACGTAAAGGCGGTGACGGGGCTTGAGGCGGTGAGCAGCCGTGAGGGAGCGGGATTTGCGTACTTCAAGCCTGCGGCTGCGGATCCCGACGGGGATACGCTGTTCGGCATGAGCGTATTTGAGGGATGCACGGATACTCTTCAGGCGATAGATACGGTGTTTGACAGCCTGACAAGGGAATTCATACTCGGACGAAAGCGCATAATCGTGCCCTCCTCCTGCATACGGACGGTAGTTGACCCTGATACGGGGAAGGTGAGCCGCTACTTCGACACGGACGATGAGGTGTATCAGGCGCTCAAATGCGATGAGGACAGGGATCTGAAAATAACGGACAACACGGCAGTGCTGAGGGTGGACGAACATATAAACGCACTCAACGCCCTGCTTGACGTGCTGTGCTTTCAGACGGGACTGTCCGCAGGTACGCTGTCATTCAACTCATCGGGGCTGAAAACTGCGGCGGAGATAAAGTCCATGGAGACACGCACGGAGATCACCATGCAGCAGAACCGTGCGCTGGCGGCGGAACTTATCGAGCAGACGGCTCAGATAATATGCAGGCTGGGCGAGCAGACAGGGCTTATCCGATGCACCTCACCCGTGAGGGCGGTATTCTCCGACAGGCAGACTTACGACAGGGGCGAGACAGCCGACGAGAACATACGGCTGGTGGACGCAGGCCTGCGCAGCCCCGTCCGTGCGGTGATGGAGATAGATGACTGCACGGAAGAGGAGGCACGAAAGGAACTGGAAAGGATATGATGGTATGGATGAAGAAATGAACAATGAGACACTTGCGCAGGAGAACATGAAGCTCCGTGAACAGCTCTTCCTTGCAAAGGAGAACATCCCCGATGAATACTGTGAGGATCTGGCGGTGCTCGCAAGGGCAAGGATGGGAGAGGGCATCTGCTTTGAGGATGCGGCAAGGGAAGTGATAGAAAAGTACAGGGGTACTTTCCGTCCGGCAGGCGGCGTGGCGATGCAGCCTGCAAGGGATGATGACAGTGAGATAAGACGTGCATTCGGACTGAGATGAAAGGGGATCGGTATATGAACAACATAAGACTTGCAAAGAAGTATTCACAGGTGATAGATGAGGTATATGCGGAGACTGCCAAGACTGCCGCTATCGAATCGGACAAGGGCATGATGCGTGAGACGGCGAATGCCGCTGAGGTGATGGTGCCGATGCTGGCGATGGACGGCATGGCGAAGTATTCGAGGAATGACGGATATGTGAAGGGAAACGTTTCCCTTACATGGACGACGATGAAGTTCGACTATGAGAGAGGCAGGCGCTTCGAGGTGGATGTGCTGGACAATGCGGAGTCCTCGGGGACGGCTTTCGGGATGCTGGCGGGGGAATTCATCCGCACGAAGGCGGTGCCCGAACTGGATGCGGTGAGGTTTGCGTCACTGTCGGATCAGGCAGGGGACAGAGGCGAGGGAGTGCTTTCCTCGGGGGATGAGGTCATTGCGGCACTCAGGGCTGCCGTATCCTCCATGGACGGCAGCAGCGTCCCCGAAGATCAGCGTGTGCTGTTTATCACGTCAAGGCTGATGGGGATGATAGAGGATATGGATGAGAACAAGTCACGCTCGGTGCTGGGAGGCTTCGAGAAGGTGGTGAAGGTGCCGCAGACACGCTTCTCGACGGCGGTAAAGCTCAATGACGGCACCACTTCCGGTGAGGAGGCCGGGGGCTTTGCTCCCGACGGAGCCGACATCAACTTCATGATAGTGCATAAGCCTGCGGTGATCGTGTTCACAAGGAATATGCTCTCAAAGATCATACCGCCCGAACTCAATCCCACATCCGACAACTGGGTATATGCGTACCGCAGCTATGCCATGACCCATGTGTATGCAAACAAGTCGGCAGGCGTATACGTTCACAGCGTGGAGTGACATTGATAAGCTACGCTTATTACAGGGACACCTTCGGGGGACGGTACACGGAGGAGATCGTGCCGTGGCTCAGGCGTGCCTTCATGCTGATAGATGCACAGACTCTTGCGGCGGATGAGGAGGATATCGCCGATGCGGTATGCGTACAGGCGGAGGCGATGATGGACGGCGGCTTAACACAGGTGAGGATAGGTGACTATTCGGAAAGCAGGCCAAACGACAGCCTTATCTGCGGTGAGGCGAGGGCTCTCCTGGAGGGTGCGGGGCTGTGTTACAGGGGCGTGTCATGATACCGAGACGGCTCATGTGTCACCGGGCGGTGCTCAGACGCTACGGCAGGGGGGCGGACCTTTCGAGGTCCGTCCTCTCCGAAGTGACCCTGACGGGGATAAGGGTGCAGATAGCGGACAACAGGCGGCACGGTGTCGGATACAAAGATGAAAGGCGGCATGGGGTGATGTACTGCGATCCCGTGAACACCCTTCCCGAGGATGCGGTCATCTATGACGGGGATGTGATGTCGGCGATAGAATGGTACGGCAGGGAATATGCGGTGACGGGGGTGCGCTACGTTTACGACGGGGAGCGGCTGCATCACATGGAGTATGCGCTGGGAGAGATGCGATGAACGGATATGATGTGATGGTGCTCATGAGGGCTGCCTCCGATGCGGATGTGAGATTTGAGGACGGGATGCGGCAGTCTCACCTTGACGGGAACGGCATATGCTGCGTGAAGGCGGTCATCACGGCGGAAGGATACGATGAGAAGGAAGTGATGGGGCGGCTGTCCGCCGCTGTGGGTGCTTACGGGAGGATAGCTTCACTTGCGGATGTGCGGGCGGTGTCGCCCATGATATGCGAGGCAAGGGACGGGCGAGGATATATGCGGTACCGTCAGGAGGCTCAGATCATCTATGAGGGGGAACTGTGATGGAGCTGTGGATAAAGGACGGCGAGTATCTGCCGCTCAAAAGCGGCATCATATCGGCGGAGGCGAGCTTTGCTCCCAGGGCGGTCATCAGGCGGCGGATAGGCGGCGATGTGACGGTGATACAGTCGGAGATGACGGTGATACGCATAGTTCTCCGTCAGGTGTCGGATGCGGGGATACGCAAGCTGGTGCAGACGGCGCTTGACGGAGGACGTGCGGAGTACAAGCTGTCCGCAGAGGGGCGGATATTCATGGGTGACGGTGCGGTGATGATAGAGAGGATATACTCATCACTGGCGGGAACGGAAATGGAGATAAGCATACGGTCATGAGCAAGGGGCGGAGGTGATGTGATGTATCTGAAAATCGGGGATACGGATGTGAGCGGATATATAAATGAGGACAGCTATGTGTGCAGGCGTGAGAGCGTGTACAGCGGCGGATTTGTGAACATATACGGGGAAAAGGTGCAGACACGGACGGGGGAAAGGATAGAGATAGAGGCAGAGCTCACGGACGTGACGGATGCGGACGCACGGGCTTTGCAGGCGGCGGTGTCGGGCGGCGGAGCGCAGACGGTGTTCATGGCGCCGTCGGAGATGACTGCATATCTTTCCTGCGAAAGGCTGGATATGTCCATCGAGCGTGACCGTGAGGGGCTGTGCTGGACGGTGAGGATAAAGATGAGCGGATACGTCCGTGACGGTCTTTAGCAATGTGACGGTAACGATAGGCGGTCAGTCCGTGGATATGGAGAACGTCGGGGAGATGGTGCTTATAAGGCAGCTCGACACGAGAGGGAAGCTGGCAGTCTGCGGATTTGTGGACTCGGAACTGAGACTGAAGATGAGGGGACAGCTGTCGGTCGCTCCGGGAGATAAGATAGAGGTATTCATGGACGGGATGAGATTTGCGGATCATTACACGGACAGCATAAGCAGGAAGGGGGATGTGGTGAGCATAAGGGCGCATGACCTTATGCGGCGCACCGCAGCGAGATATGAGGGAGAGGTGAGCACGGGACAACATTCCCAGCTGTTCGTAGAAGCGATGGCGCTGTCATGCGGATTTTCCGGAGCAAGGGGCACTCCCCTCATGACCCTCTACCCCTCGGACATAAACAAGAGAACGGTGCGTCAGATACTGATGACGGTGAGCGAATACGGCTGCGGCGTATGGTACTGCTCAAACGGGAACACACTTACGTTCACGAAATTCGGGGAATGCTCGGATGAATTTACTTTATCCGACGGGGCGCTGTACATCCATTCGGTGAAGGGACCTGTCACGGCGGTAACTGCGGAGAATACGGCGACCCAGGAGATATACTCCGCAGGGACGGGGTCACGAAATTCCACTTTGCTTATCTCGGGGGCAGCCCTGACACGGGAGAGGACTGTGGAGATAGCTTCGGAAACGGCAGGGATGACGGTGCGCTCCTTCTATGCGGAGGGGGTCGGTCTGGATGTGCCTGCGGAGGGACTTACGGCATTTGCCTCGGAGGGAGTGCGATACACAGCTTATCGGACGGAGATACACTTTGAGGGCAGAGTCTACGCAAATGCACGGACTGAGGACATATTCGAGGATGACAGGGAGCTTCCGACGGCGGCGGAGCTTGACAAGAAGCTGGTGGAGGGAAGGCTCTACGGGGCGGCTGTGTCGGACGGTGAGGGTTTCGGCATAGTGGAGGAGATCAGCGGCGACATCCGTGGGAGCAAGCGGCACGGATTTTCCCCTGTGGAGGACAATGTTACACGGTTTGACGGGGCTGTGCTGGACGGGATAATGCCCGACAGGGTGGAAAAGATCTCGGATACGGCAAGGCGCATAGTCTACGGGGGATCGGCGTACAGGCTCACATACAGCGATCAGGGCGGCGTAAAGACGGACATCAGGCTGACAAGGGAGGAGTGAGACGGTGAGCTTTATTGCGGGATACATACTCGGTCTGGAGGAGGGCGGCAGCTATGACATTATCTCGGCGGTGAGGGCTCTCCCTCAGTGCGCAACGGGCATCATAACGGATGGATGGACGTATGAGCTGCACTACGGGGCGATGCCCCATGAAAGACCCTGGGTGCTGATGGATGCGCCTGACGGCAGCGCAAGGGTGATGACGATGGATCAGCCCATGCGCCTGTGGGCGGTGATACTTCACGGGGGGACGGCTGCGGAATGTACCTGTCTGGGGATATTCTCGGGGCCTAATGCCTGCATCAGACGGCGGCTGAGGACATATTCGGAGGGCAGGCTGTGGTGGCGTGAATACTACGATCTTCATTCCTTTTCGGCGGCGGTGAGCATAAACGGCGTGGGGAGCGGCGGCGTGACATTCACCATGTCGGTGGGGATAGAGGTGGTGATGCATCATGTGCGGTACACGGACTACACCCATTCGCAGGCGGCGCTGGACGAATACACCACATGGACGGGCGCCATCGCAAGATACTTCCCCTCATCATCCACCGAACAGAGATACTCCGAACTGTCGGAGGAGGAATATCTGACGGCGATGGAGGAACTCGGCACGGCGGTAATGTAAAAATGTAAAAAAGAAGCAAGAAAACCGATGAAGTTTTCTTGCTTCTTGCTTCTTGCTTCCAGCCTCTAAACTCTAGCTTCTAATAGCTCAGCCTGTCATATCTTCACTACGTCGTATATCTTCTTCTGCTCGCTGCCTGCAAGATAGTCATAGGCGAGCTTGAGCATATCAGCCTTAGTAAAGCCCTTGTTCTCGCCGAACGCAGCGCTGTCGGGGTCAATGAGCTCAAGCCGCTTTGCGAAGGTGATGTATCCTATGTAGGGGCTGTTCTCCTTTACGTCCTTGTAGGGGGACTTGTAGATGTCGGGGATCTGTGCCGCCTTGAAATACTCACTGCCGTAGGTGCGCAGGTAGATCTTGGCAACTTCGCCCCTGGTGAGAGGCTTCACCCTCTCCTCGTTGGTGATGTACTTCTGTGTCTTCTGATCCCATTTGTCGGCATAGGGATAGCTCATATCCGTCCGGTATACGCTGTCCCAGAGGCGGGTAAATTCGCCTGTGGTGATGGGAGAATCGGGTTCGAGCCTGCTTTCGTCCGTGCAGGTGATGCCGTAGTCCAGGAGGGTCTGTATCTCATGCTCGTACTTGTGTCCCTTGATGTCGGTGTAGGCGATGACCTTTTCCTCTTTCTTCTCCTCTTCCTTGTAGTAGTCCTCACCGTTATAATCGTTGATGCGTCTGCCTGTGTTCATGTTGATGGTGTAATTTGCATCGAACTTGTAGGTAAGGTAGGTGTGGGGACGCAGCTGGAGATCGGTAAAGCCTGTGTAGTAGAGGTCGGGCTTCATATTCCTGAAAAGCTCCTCGTATGCCTTGTCTTCGCCGACCGGCTCAGGCTTGGGAAATTCCATGTCGTAATAGACATAGCTGAAGGACAGCACTTCGTCACGGGAATCCACCTCTATGGTGACGGTGTCGAAATCGGCAGGAAGGTCGTTGACATAGCGGCTGTACCTCACTGTCCCCTCGTATGTATCCTCGTCATATTCGGTTGTGCCGCCTGTGATGCGGTATTCGTATGCCTTGTCGGAAAGGAAGTGGATGGCGGCGGCGTTTGCCCTTGCCCTCACCTTATCCTTGCTTGCGGGAGTGGTGTTCTCATTGGGGCTGTTATATCCGTAGTTATAGTTCTTATTGAAGGAGATGACTTCGCCCGTATACGCATCCATGGTGACGGTGAGGGAGATGTCGTCCTTTGTGTCATCCTGTGAAGAATAGGAGAAGCTGAGGACACGGGAGGGCATCTCATCACCCTTGACGGTGGTGTAGGATGAAACGTAGTTGCCGGTGCTCACCAGTTCCTCGTTGAAGACGATGAAGGGATCGTCCTTTATCTTCTTTAAAAGCTGCTCATAGGTCATGTAGTTGCTCTCTTCATCAACTGCCGACTTCTCCGCTTCGGAGAGGCCTGCTCCCGTGAGCACTGCCTCATCATATTCCGCCTCTTCTTCTATCTCTTCCTCTTCGTAATAGCTGAAGGAATTGCTCCAGTCGTAGGCATCGGTATAGGAATAGGTCTTCTTATCCTCGTACAGCTTGGTGTATTCGCCTGTGATCGCATCTATCTCATTCTCCCCGGATACCTTCGGAGTGTAGACGGGGAGAATGAACTGTCTGTATATGTCCTCATCCTTTTCCTCATCCCATTCCCAGACAGAGAAAAGCTTGTAGCTCTCCTTGAGGGGCTTGCGGGACTTATACAGCTCGGATGCCTTTTCGGGGGTGATCCTCTTTGAGGCATCGGGGAACTCTGCCTTGTTCCACCACCTGAGCTTCATGGAGACAAGCTCGCCCGTGTCCTTGTCGATGGTGACGCTGCCAGAGTTCTCCGCAAAGGGGATGCCGTCTATGGGACGTGTGATGTTGAAGGTGATATCGGATGAATGTATGACATCCGCATACTTGTCACGGGTGATGACGGGGTCGCCTTTGATGCCGGGGTCTATGGTGTAGAGGAGCTTCTTCACCTGCGCCGCCTGATCCTCCTCGGAGAGGGCGGGAAATCCTATGCGTGATCTCCTGCTTTCGTCATGGTGGTCGATGCCGTTTATAAAGCCGTCAAAATAGGAAACGGTGATGCTCTCTGTCTCCTCTGTCCGCTGCCCCCATGAATACTTCTTCAGTTCCTCTTTGTACCATCTGAGCTCATAGAATGCGGTGCCGTACCTGGTATTCACGTCATACTCGAACTTATCAAGGGATGAGGGGATATCCACACGTCCCTTTACATCGAGGATGACCTTTTGCAGCGCCTTTGCTTCCTCGGTCTTGTCGGAAGTCTCCGCCTCTGTCTCGGCATATACCTGCATCGGCAATGCGGCGGTCATCATCATCAGAGCCGCAGCCGCTGCTGCACATCTTGAAAATCTCATAATTCCCTCCTGCTGTTTTGCTTTGCAAAAGTATTTAAAGCATTTACTATATATACAACTCAAAAGAGGATTATTTTTCATCAGGATAAAAATTTATGTGAGGAGATAAACTCCTCACAGTTTTATTTACGGTCTTCTCCGGACTCATGCCCTGATACGATCCTGAGCCTGATGAGCCTGCTTTCCTCCGCCTGTGTGACGGTGATGCTCAGGTCGGTGTCGGGAACGGATATGGACTCTCCCTCTTCGGGTATCCTGCCGAAAAGCTCCATGACAAGTCCGCCGAGGGTGACATTATCCGTCTCGACGGGGATGGTGAGCCCTGTCTTGTCCTCAAAGTCGTTGATGCTGAGGTCTGCCGCCGCATCGCAGATGAGCTTCCCGTCCTCCTTTGATATGCGGATGGAGTCGTCTTCCTCATCCGCTTCGTCGTAGATCTCGCCGAGTATCTCCTCGATCAGGTCTTCCATGGTGACAAGGCCGAAAGTTCCGCCGTACTGATCCACCACCACTGCCATGTGTATCTTGCTTTTCTGCATCTTGGAGAGGACGGCGGATACTGTCTCAAACTCGGTGACGTAGAGGATATCCTTTATGATGCTCTCCACCGTGTCCCCCTCTTCCATGCGGAAGAAGTCCTTCTCGTGGATAAAGCCCGTGATATTGTCGATGGTCTTGTCATATACGGGGAGACGGGAATAGCGCTCGGTGAAGAACATCTCCCTTATGCGGCTGACGCTGTCGTTCTCCTCGGCGGCGATTATCCTTACACGGGGGATGAGGACTTCCGATACCCTCATGTCGTCTATCTCCAGGGCGGACTTGACGATGTCACGTTCTCTCTCTTCGAGAACGCCCTCCTCCTCGATCTCGTTAAGGATGAATTTGAGCTCATCCTCGGTAACGGAGGGGGTATCGTCCTTTTTGGAGATAAGCTTCTTCAGTCCGGAGAACAGCAGCGTCACGGGGGTGAGTATGACACCCAGCAGATGCAGCGGCAGGGCAAATGACACGGACATCTTCTCCGCATTGTCCTTTGCAAGGGATTTGGGGAGTATCTCGCCGAATATGAGCACAAGCACCGTCATGCCGACGGTTGCGATACCTACGCCGCCTGCACCGAACAGCCTTGTGCATACGACGGTGCCCAGTGATGCGGAGAGGATATTCACGATATTGTTGCCCACCAGGATAGTGGTAAGGGTCTTGTCATAGTTTTCCGCAAGGGTGAGTGCCCTTGCGGCTTGCTTACTGTACTCCGCCGCCTGTTTGAGGCGGATCTTGTTGACCGATGAGAAAGCGGTCTCGGATGCGGAAAAGAATGCGGAAAGGAAAAGCAGCAGCACTATCGCCGCATATTCCATAAAATGACCTCCGATCTGAAATCCATGTTTCAAAGCTCTGCTTTCAAGAAAGCAGCGGCAAGCGAAAGCTTGCCGATATTCAGTAGGGGATTGTATCCCCTACTGAATATCAAGATGAAACCCATGCCACCAAATGGCATGAGCTGCCATTTAGAGGCGGGGGACATCGCTGCCTTGATTATTCTTTCTGTGAAGACTTCATGTAGTCTTCAAGGCTCAGGTAGCTGTCAGTGAGAAGCTGCGCACGGGCACGGATGCGCTCGTAATGCGTGGTCACAGTCTCACGGGAGTTGTACTCGGCTTCAAGGTCGGAGAGCATTTTGTCATATCCTTCCCTGTCGAGAGCATACTTCTTCACTGTGGGCTCGGACTTGTCTATGCACAGACTGCCGTTCCATATGGAACATTCAAGATAACTGTCCCCGTCCTTGACCTTATGGGGGACTATCTTGAAATTCAGATCCTTTTCGGATGCGCTGCCTGCAAAGGTGCCGCCCTCTCCGAACAGGAAAAACTTCGGTATCTCGAATAGCTTTGATGCAGATGAACCCATTTCTACTCCTCACAGCAAAGTCTGATGATGGTCTCGGCGTACATGATGATGTCCTTTCGCAGTTCCTCTATGCCTATGAACTCATCCGCTCCGTGCATATGGTTGTCGCTCCCCTGCCACTCCGCACCGAAGGCTACGCCGCCCTCCGTGTCGTGGACATAGGTGCCGCCGCCTATGGCAAGGCACTCGCCCTTCTCGCCCGTCACGTCCTCATACACGTCAAGGAGGGTGCGGATGAAATCGCTGTCCTCATCTACCGAGTGGGGCTCGCTGACGAAGACGTCCCTTCCGTGCAGCCTTTGGTCAAGAATGGTGAGTATGTCACAGGATCTCTTGTCAAGGGGGAAGCGGATGTCGGACAGGAAGCGGATGCTGCCGCCTTCTGTTTTTGCGATGCTCAGCACGCAGGTAAGGCCGCCCGACTTGGGGTCGCTGCACCTGATGCCCAGCGATGCGCCGTCCGTCTCGCCGTAGGGGAATGCCTGCGACATAAAGCGTGCCGTTTCCGATACGCCCGACAGCACGGACAGCAAGGCAGTCAGGGCATTCTTTCCCTGCTCGGGGGTGGAGGCATGGGCGCCCGTACCCCTGGCGATTATACGCATTGTATTATTTTCGAGATTTTCTACAGAAAAGTCTATTCCGGGAAATCTTGCGAACTCAGCGGAAAGGTCTGTGCAGGGAAGTACCGCCTCCGCCCTTTCGGGGACGGCATTTACCACGCTGCCGCCGTTTATCTCGATATCGGCGGGCATATCCACGGCATAGCGTATCATGCCCTTTTCTGCGGATATTATGGGGAAGTTACCGTCGGGGGTGAAGAGCATGGGCGGGAATTTGTCACGGGTCAGGTAATAGGCGATGTCTGCCGAGCCGTTCTCCTCGTTGCTCCCCAGGATAAGGCGGACGTTTTTCTTCAGGGGAAGTCCCGTTTCCCTGACTATGCGCATGGCGGTGATGACCGCCGCCGCAGGGCCTTTGTCGTCTATGGCTCCCCTGCCGTAAACTCTGCCGTCCCTTATATCCGGCTCAAAGGGGGGCGTGGTCCAGACCTGTCCGTCCACGGGCACCACATCAAGATGACAGAGGATGCCGAGCTCCGGCTCCCTGTCATCAAACTGTGCGGTGATGACGTGATTATCATAGTTTCTGACCTTAAACTCCTGTGACAGCTCCTGCTCCGCAAATTCCAGCACGGCGGCGCAGGCTTCACCGTAGGGCTTGCCCTCGGATGCCTCACCCATCACGCTGGGGACGGAGATAAGCTCGGATAACAGAATGACTGCGGAATCAAGATATTCATCCGCCAGTTCCTCAACTCGTGTGTGCATATTCCCTCTCATTCTCATACTTGCGGTCATACCTCGGCGGAAAGCTTTACTTTATGCCGATGACCTTCTTCTGCTCGTATCCTGTATGTGCAGCTCCCTATAAGGTCGCCGCACAGCCGCTCCTCGACGGTGTATGTTATCTCGCCGGATCCCGATATCTCTACCGTGACGCCCTCTGTGACGGTGGCGATATTCTCCCCTCTGATGCTGTACAGGGTGGGATGCCCCGGCTGCACCGCATCTGTGCGGAGCATATCACGTCTGACAATGCTTCCCTTGCCGTCATCGGTGTACAGGCTGTTCCTGTCGGAGGTGCGCACCGTAAAGGTGTGCATGGGCTCGGAGACTATGCCGCCCGAGTACATCAGTGCGATGTAGTTCTGCGGAGAATGTGCCTGTGCGATCCTTGCGGCATCCTCTTCCTCAATACATGAGCCGAGGGAGCCGTACAGGGACAGCATATTCAGTCCGCTCCCCATGGGCAGGGAATTTTCAAGTTCAGCCATCAGCTCCGTACCGTCAGCTCCCCCTGAGATGAGCTCATCCGTACCTGCTGCTGCCGAGGCGAATGCAGTCTGATAGCCGTCCTCCACATACCTGTCTGCGGTGGGTATCACTGCACAGAAGGCATCGCTGAGTATGACGGGAAGGCATATGTCCCTCTCGTCAAAGGAGGATGCCTCGCCTGTAAGCGCCTTGCTGACCTTGTCCACGTTCTTCTTCCTGTTATCCGAATATGCGGACAGATCGAGATAATGGGTGACACCCGGGCGCACAAAGCCCCAGTCTGCCATGGGCAGATACGGCACGGCATCGGACGGATCGACTATATTGTGTATGTATTTATAATTCCCTCTGCTGTGATAGGAGCGGGGCGCAGCAAAGGTATAGGCATAGATCCCGTCCTCGCCTATGGTGTTCTTCAGGCGGGCGGCGGTGAGCCCTGCGACCGCACCGCCCCTTGAATAGCCTGTGATCCACAGGCAGCAGTCCTCAAGTCCCTGCTCACGAATGTAGTTCTCTATCTGCGTCTTTACCGCAGTCGATGCCTTCATGAAGCCCTCATGATAGGTATCGCTGCTGCCGACACGCATATTGCTTCCCCATTCTCCGCCGTAGCCGCCGCCCCTTACAGCCGCCGCAACTATCCGTCTGCCGCTCGAGAGCTTCAGGGTACACAGTGCCACGGCTGCGTCGTCGCTGTCGTCTTCGTTGTCGTAGCGGTACTGGGAATAGGTGCTCATGTCAAAGCCCGCTGCCTTGAAAAATCCCCTGATGTCGGCATCGTCATTTCCCGAGTCCATTGCCGCCACCGACATGATGAGGGAGGCTTTCCCAAGTCCGTGATCGTAGATCTGAGGGGTACTGAACATGGAGGGCGAGAACCTGAACGTGACCGCCTTACCGATGGCGGGAAGGTTCGCCTTCACGGAATACTCAGCTGAACGGGCGGCGGAGATCTCCGTCACCGTATCTGCATATGCCGCAGGGGATGACATGAGCATGAGTGCGGCGATAAGTACGGGTATCTTTTTCATATAGTTTCCTCTTGTCATAAAGCGGAGAAGCGGATCTTACCAGTCGCTGTCCCAGTCTCCTCCGCCGGAATCCCAGTCTCCGCCGTCCCAGTCGTAGGAAGAGTCACTGTCACTGTCGCTGTCGCTGTACCATTCGGAGTCCTCAAATCCCGAGCCGTTATAGGAATACTGGGAAGCATTGTCCTTGTCTATGGCGGGGATGATGTCTTCGTAGGCGGTATACCAGCCGTCATAGTAGGGGTCGTAGTAATACCATCCGTCCTGATAATAGTAGTCACGGTCGTTGTACCGATAGTAGCCTCTCTTGGGGGACTTATCGTTTGCGGCGATGATAAGGAAGATGATGATAGCTGCGGCAGACAGGACATAGGGAATGATGTTCCCTATGGAGGAAGCCTTCGACCTGCTCACGCCTTTCCCGTGGGAGGACTTCTGACGAAGTATCTCCTCTTTGAGCCTTGACAGCAGCTCACTTACGGCAAACGCCTCATCCGTGCCCCGATAGCGGACAGCACGTTCGCCGTTTGCCTTGTTCTTGTAGACGACCACTTCATCGCCTTCACGGTAGATGCCGAATGCCTTGGGCTCCTTCACATCCTTGCCGATGAAGAAGCGTGTCACGTCCTCGGGGGGAAGTTTCCTGTCGGTATACCACTGTTTCAGTTCCTCGATGGTCGCAGGGGTACGGCTCTTCACCTGCGGCTCCTGTCCGCCCTGCTGCGGCGATGCGCCCTCATTCAGCGGACTTCCGCAGTAGGTGCAGAATCTTTGCCCCTCATCATTGGCAGCACCGCAGCTGCCGCATCGTATCTCCATACCTGCTCCCATCACTCACCGAAGGAGATTCCGAGAGCCTTTGCGCTCTGAACATATCCTCCGTCGGGATCGACGAACTTTGTCTTGCCTGCCACTTCCTCAAGGGGATTTTCCCCTATCTCGGACTTTATCATGGCGACGGAATAGCCGTACTTCTTGTCTGCGATGAGCTGTGCGGCACGCACGCCGAAACGTGTGGCAAGGATGCGGTCATAGGCAGAGGGGCTCCCTCCTCTGAGCATATGGCCGGGTACGCATACCCTTGTCTCTATGCCTGTTGCTGCCTGTATCTGCTGTGCAATGGTGGCAGTGGCGGTGGTGATGCCCGCATCAGCCCTTGCCTTTGCACGCTCCTTCTTCTTCATCTTCGCCTCTTCCTTGGAGAAGGCACCCTCCGCAACGGCTACGATGGAGAAGTTATGTCCGCTGTCCGAACGCTTTTGCAGGCACTGGCAGATCTTGTCTATATCGTAGGGTATCTCGGGTATGATTATGGCATCCGCACCGCCTGCGATCCCCGAATAGAGGGTGAGCCATCCTGCCTTGTTGCCCATGATCTCCACCATGAGTATGCGGCTGTGGGATGCGGCTGTGGTGTGGAGCCTGTCGATAACGTCGGTGGCGATGTCAACTGCGGTGTGGAAGCCGAAGGTGACGTCTGTGCCGTAGATGTCATTGTCTATGGTCTTGGGGAGGCCTATGACATTGAGCCCCTCCTGGGAAAGGAGATTGGCTGTCTTGTGCGTGCCGTTGCCGCCGAGGGTGAGCAGGCAGTCGAGCTTGAGCTCCTTGTAGGTATCCTTCATCTGCTTTACCTTGTCGATGTTGTCCTCGCCTATGGAGGAGATCATCTTGAAAGGCTGGCGCTTGGTCCCGAGAATGGTGCCGCCCATGGTGAGTATGCCCGAAAATTCCCGGGGCTCCATTTCACGGGCGATATTGTTGATGAGCCCGTAGTAGCCGTTCTGTATGCCGATGATCTTCACATCGTCGCCGAATTCATCGAAGCAGGCTCTTGCGACGCCTCTGATGGTGGCGTTGAGTCCCGGACAGTCTCCGCCCGATGTGAGTATGCCTATTCTTTTCTTGCCCATAGTGTACACCGTCCTTTTCTTATTGCGGCTGACAAAGCAGGATGCCGCCCTTGTCAGCATCTGAGATCTTTCTTGATGTTTATAACATATTATAACATTTTTGCAGGGGCTTTGTCAATAGATATTTGCCGAATATGGCAAACGGCGTACATTTCCCCGTTTATGATTATCGCAAAATATGATAAGAAATTATATTATTTCACACAAAAACCCCCTTGACAATATCGGGGAAATATAGTAAAATATACTTAAAATCAAGCAGAACAGACAGGAATGCAGTCTTCGCCCCAGGGTGACGGATCTGTCTTCCGGATTCTCGCTTTAAGTACGGAGGTTAACATCATGAGTGAATTTTTTCCGCAGATAGGCAAGATCCCTTTTGAGGGCAAGGACAGCAAGACTCCCCTCGCATTTAAATACTATGATCCCGATAAGGTAGTTGCAGGCAAGACCATGAAGGAGCAGCTCAAGTTCGCACTTTCCTGGTGGCACACCATGGGCGGCGACGGCACCGATATGTTCGGATGCGGCACCGCAGACAAGACCTGGGGACAGACTGATCCCGCAGCCCGTGCTATCGCCAAGGTAGACGCTGCATTCGAGATCATGGACAAGCTCTCCATAGATTACTACTGCTTCCACGACAGAGACCTTTCTCCCGAATACGGTTCTTTCGCTGAGACAGCAGCAGAGCTTGACAAGGTAGTTGACTATCTGGCAGAAAAGCAGAAGGCTACAGGCAAGAAGCTCCTCTGGGGCACCGCAAAGCTCTTCGATCATCCCCGCTTCATGCACGGCGCAGGCACTTCTCCCTCCGCTGACGTATGGGCATATTCCGCAGCACAGGTAAAGAAGGCTATCGACGCTACCGTTAAGCTGGGCGGTACAGGCTATGTTTACTGGGGCGGCAGAGAGGGCTATGAGACTCTCCTCAACACCAATCTCGGCCTTGAGCAGGACAACCTCGCAAGATTCCTTCGCATGACCATAGACTACGGCCGTTCCATCGGCTTCACGGGCGACTACTACATCGAGCCCAAGCCCAAGGAGCCCACAAAGCATCAGTATGACTTTGACGTAGCTACCGTTATCGGATTCCTGCGCAAGTACGGCCTTGACAAGGACATCAAGATGAACATCGAGGCTAACCACGCTACCCTCGCAGGCCACACCTTCCAGCACGAGCTGAGAGTTGCAAGAGAGAACGGTCTCTTCGGCTCCATCGATGCAAACCAGGGTGACGTTCTCCTCGGATGGGATACCGACCAGTTCCCCACCAACATCTATGATGCAGCATTCTGCATGTATGAAGTCCTCAAGGCAGGCGGCTTCACCAACGGCGGTCTCAACTTCGACGCAAAGGCAAGAAGAGGCTCCTTCACTGCCGAGGATATCTTCTACTCCTACATCGCAGGTATCGATACATTCGCTCTCGGACTTCTCGCAGCTGACAAGATCATCACCGACGGCCGCATCGACAAGTTCGTTGATGACAGGTATGCAAGCTGGAAGAGCGGCATAGGCGCTGACATCATCAGCGGCAAGGCTACTATCCAGGATCTTGAGAAGTACATCATGGACAAGGGCGAAGTTGTTGACTCCATCGGCAGCGGCAGACAGGAATATCTGGAAGCTGTTGTCAACAACGTACTTTTCAGCCTGTAATGCACCGTTCATCGGACGGTATGTAAACATCGGCATAAAAGGGGTAAGCTTTCTTACCCCTTTACTTGCATAAAGGGGACACCCCGTAACAAAGGAATTGATGATATGAAATATGCAATAGGTATCGACCTCGGCACATCAGGCACCAAGACGGTGCTTTTCGATCAGAACGGAAAGGTCATAGCTTCCAAGACTATCGAGTATCCCATGTATCAGCCCAAGAACGGCTACGCTGAACAGGATCCCGCTGACTGGTACAATGCGGCTGTCAACACCTGCAAGGCTGTTGTGGAGGCAAGCGGCGTGGACAATGCGGACATCTGCGGCGTGGGCATTTCCGGACAGATGCACGGCCTTGTCATGCTCGACGAGAACAACAGCGTCATCCGCCGCTCCATCATCTGGTGCGATCAGCGTACCGCAAAGGAAGTAGAGCAGATGAATGAACTTGTGGGCAGGGAAAAGCTCATCGAGATCACCGCAAATCCCGCTCTCACGGGCTGGACGGCTGCAAAGATACTCTGGGTGCGCAACAACGAACCCGACAATTACGCACGCTGCCGCCACATCCTTCTCCCCAAGGACTATGTGCGCTTCATGTTCACGGGCGAATATGCGACGGAAGTTTCCGACGCATCAGGTATGCAGCTGCTCGACGTTCCGAAGCGTCAGTGGAGCGAGGAGATATGCGGAAAGCTTGGCATAGATATGTTCATGCTCGCAAAGGTGTATGAGTCCTGCGACGTGACAGGATACATCACCGAGGAGGCTGCAAAGCTGACAGGTCTGAAGGCAGGCACTCCCGTAGTGGGCGGTGCGGGCGACAATGCGGCTGCGGCTGTCGGCACGGGGGTAGTCAAGGACGGCAAGGCATTCACCACCATCGGCACATCGGGCGTGGTATTTGCACACACATCCGCTCCCTGCATCGACCCCAAGGGACGTGTACACACCTGCTGTGCGGCAGTTCCCGGAGCATGGCACATCATGGGCGTTACCCAGGGCGCAGGCCTTTCCCTGAAGTGGTTCCGTGACAACTTCTGCAATGCGGAGAAGGAGACTGCACGCTACATGGGTGTGGATGAATACTACCTCATGGACAAGCAGGCTGACACCGTGCCTATCGGAGCTGAACGGCTCATATATATGCCCTATCTCATGGGCGAGCGCACTCCTCACCTCGACCCGGATGCAAGAGGCGTGTTCTTCGGACTTTCCGCAATGCACACCAAGAAGCATATGCTCCGTGCGGTAATGGAGGGTGTTGCCTACTCGCTGCGTGACTGCGTGGAGATATGCAGGGAGATGGATATAAACGTATCCGACATGATGGCCTGCGGCGGCGGCGGTTCTTCGCCCCTGTGGAGACAGATGCTCGCCGACCTGTACAACTGCCCCGTAAAGACGGCTTCCTCGAAGGAAGGCCCTGCTCTGGGTGCGGCTATACTGGCATTCGTGGGCGCAGGAGTCTACAAGAGCGTGCCCGAGGCTGCCGAGGTAGTGGGCGTGGACAAGGTATGTGAGCCCGTAAAGGAGAACGTGCCTGTATATGAGGGCTTCTACCGCCTTTACACCAAGCTCTATCCTGCAATGAAGGACAGCTTTGCACAGCTTGCTTCACTGTAAGAAATGGATCTGCACAACTGCACTGTCTGCCCCCGCAGATGCGGGGCAGACAGATATAAGGCACCGGGACGATGCGGCTCAGATGCGGTGATGCGCATCGCCCGCATCGCCCCTCATATGTGGGAAGAACCCTGCCTTTCGGGGACCCAGGGCGCAGGTACGGTATTCTTCACGGGATGCTCACTCAGATGCGTCTACTGCCAGAACCACGACATTTCCCGGGGGGACATCCGAGGCAGGGGATACTCCCCCCGTGAACTTGCGGACGAACTGCTGAGGCTGCGTGACAAAGGCGTGCATAACATCGACTTTGTGACGCCTACCCATTTCGTCCCCCTTATCATGGATACCCTCGATCTGTGCAGATCGGAACTGGGCATCCCCGTGGTGTACAATTCAAGCGGCTATGAACGGACGGAGACTGTCGAAGCCCTTCGGGGATATATAGACATATATCTGCCTGATGTGAAATATTTCTCACCGCAGCTGTCGAAGGAGCTTTCGGCGGCGGAGGATTATTTTTCATATGCGTATGCGGCTGTGAAGGCTATGACCTTACAGGTGGGCAGGCCTGTCTTTGACAAGGACGGCATAATGCAGAAGGGCGTCATCGTCAGACACATGATACTGCCGTCTCACAGGCGGGATTCCGAGGAGGTGCTCAGACACCTGGCAGAGATGAAGGATGATATCCTCCTGTCACTCATGAGGCAGTACACGCCGTTCTACAAGGCGGCGGAACATCACGGGCTTGACAGGAAGCTGTCCACATATGAATATGAAAAGGTACTTGCCGCAGCTCAGGACATAGGCTTTGACGGCTTTATGCAGGAGAGATCGTCGGCTACGAGCGCCTTTACACCGGATTTTTCATAAGAACCGATAAAACGAGAGAGAAAGAAAAAGAATGAAAACAAGAACGATCATCGGCATGATCTTCATCATTGCAGGGATCGCCGCCCTCACAGGATATATCATCCTGGGCACATATACTCACCTTATCGCATCTGTCATATGCCTTGCTTTCGGTGCGGCAGAGATCATCAGACGGCAGGCTCCCCTCCGCAAAGGGGACGCTGCTCCCCGTGTGATACTGCTGCTGTTCTGTGCGGTGCTGTCCTTCGGCGTATATTCCGCATACGGAAAGACGGGCATCTATGACCTGAAGCTGAGATATGCGGGAGGGAGCGGTTACACGGTCTCACATTTCCCCGACCTTACTGACGACCTGACCCTGACGGACATGGGCTATACTCCGTCCGTGGGACAGGGAAGCGGCTGGGTGTACGCAGGGATAGAGTGCGGCGGCAGCAGGCTCGATGCACTTGAGAGCGCCGCCGCAGAGAAGGCTGTGATGAGATTTACCCTCGGCGAGTATCAGACAGGGACTGTCCCTGCGGATGCCTTCCCCGCCGCAAAACAGGCATCGGGTGAGGGACAGGAGCTCTGGCTCCCTCTTTCACACCGCATGGAGAGTGCGGGGGAGGATGTCCTCGTCTACCTTATATATTCAAACTTCAACCCCAATCACATCCGCACGGATGCTGTGCTCATCGACAGGGCAGGCGGCTATGCGGAATATGTGGGAATGTGATACGAAGAGGTGAATGACATGGATCTTCATTCGTTCTATATGGGCGACATTTTCGATGCATATGACTTCTTCGGAGCTCACACCGACTTCAACGGGACGGTGTTCCGCACCTATGCGCCTTCTGCTTACCGTGTGACTATCATGGGAGACTGGACGGGATGGCAGGAAGAGGAGATGCAGCGGTCGGGTCAGCTTTATACCTATTATTCCGCCACCGCACAGGTGGGGCATATGTACAAGTACGTCATCTACTCGAGTGCGGGAAGATGCGAGCATACAGACCCCTATGCCTTTGCGATGGAGCTGCGCCCCGCCTGCGCCTCGATCGTGACTGATCTGCTGGCGTACCGCTTCACCGACCACAAGTGGATGAGGGAGAGGTCAAAGAACTACAACACCCCCATGATCATATACGAGCTGCACCTTGGCTCATGGAAATGCGGTTCGGACAGAGTAAACGGCTGGTATACATATACAGACATAGCCGACGAGCTCATTGACTACGTCAAGTCCCACGGATACACACACATCGAGTTCATGCCCCTGGCGGAGCATCCCGCAGATGAATCCTGGGGCTATCAGAACACAGGATTTTTCGCACCGACGGCTCGCTACGGCACGCCGCTCCAGCTGATGGAGCTGGTGGACAGATGCCATAATGCGGGGATAGGCTGCATCATGGACTTTGTCCCGGTACACTTCGCACGGGACTCCTACGCACTGGAGAAGTACGACGGTTCGGCACTGTATGAATACCCCTCGTCGGATGTGGGCGAGAGCGAATGGGGGACGTACAACTTCATGCACTCAAGGCGTGAAGTCTGCTGCTTCATACAGTCGGCGGCTGATATGTGGCTGTCGGTCTATCACTTTGACGGACTTCGCATGGATGCCATAAGCCGTGCCATTTACTGGCAGGGAGATCCTGCAAGAGGGGTCAACTCCTCCACGATAGAGTTCCTGAAAAAGATGAACGAGGGGCTTCACAAGAGGCACCCCACCGCCATGCTCATAGCGGAGGACTCCACGGATTTCAGAAAAGTCACCGCCCCTGCGGAATACGGCGGACTGGGCTTTGATTACAAGTGGGATCTGGGCTGGATGCACGACACCCTCGACCTTATGGCGCTGCCCCCCGAGGAGCGTGGGAAGAACCGCACCAAGATCACATTCTCCATGCACTACTTCTCAAATGAGCTGTATCTGCTCCCCATCTCGCACGATGAGAACGTCCACGGCAAGAAGACCGTGATAGACAAGATGTGGGGCGATTACGACGACAAGTTCGCACAGGTGAAGATACTGTATATGTATATGTACACCCACCCCGGGAAGAAACTTCTGTTCATGGGGAGCGAATTCGGACAGTTCCGTGAATGGGACGTTCACCGTGAACAGGACTGGGAACTGCTGGGATATGACACCCACCGTGAGCTGTCGGAGTATATGGAGAAGCTGTGCGGGCTTTATCTGGAGAGGAAGTCGCTCTACTGTGAGGAATACGATCCTCACAGGTTCGAGTGGATAGATGTGGAGACGCCGTCGGATGCGGTGTTTGCGTACAGGCGCACATCGGGGGATGAGAGCACGGTAGTGATACTCAACTTCTCGGACGAGCCTCAGCAGGTGAGCTTTTCTTCGGGGAAGCTGACGCTCCTGCTGGCGGCAGGGGACTTCGCCGACACGAAAGACGGCGTGATGCCGCCCTTCTCGGCTGCGATGTATGACGAAACAGGCTGAGCCTGCACCCCATTCGTTCATGTATTCTGCCGAGCCTGTCAGAAAAGGCTCGGCATATTTTATCAACGGATCCGCCCCGGGTCGTACCCGGGCAGGCGGGCACGGCCCGCAGCGGATTCGTTAATTTGTTTGTATTGGACGTATTCAACACGGCTCGGCAGGTGGGCTGTGCCCACACCCGATTCGCTCATTCGTTTGCATCAGACATATTCAGAATAGCTCGGCAAGCAGGATGAGCCCACACCCGGTTCGTTGATTTGTTTATAATGGACGGTCGTAATATGGCACGACCGTCTAAATATATATACCATCAAAGAAAATCTTCCTCATCCTTCGCTATGACCGAAAAGATAAAGAGAAAAAATCGGGAAAGGGAATAATAATAAACGACATATCCATGTCGTTTATTATTAAAGAAAGAGAGTGCAGAGGGAAAGCCCGATTTTTTGACGGAACATAAGATAGATATAACAACGACATAACCGCCCTATTTCAAAAACGGAGCGACATATAATCTTAAAATGGGTGCAGGCACCGCCTGCCCCCTTCCCTTCTGGTTGTCCCTTTGGTGGGCGGTGCCCACACCCCATTCGTTCATTCGCTTATACTGGACATATGCAAATATGCTCGACCATTTAACGATAGAGAACAGGCAGGGCAGGTCGTACCCAGCAGCCGACCTTACAAATATTCCGTACAGCTATTGATTTTTTTCTGATTTTATGCTATACTTCTGTTTTGTGGAATGAAAACACAGGAACTTCGGAAAGGTGATAATATGCCAAAGAAAAAGACGGCGGCTTATGATAACGAGAGCATATCCCTGCTCAAGGACGAGGAGCGTGTCAGGACACGCCCTGCGGTCATATTCGGGTCGGATGACCTGGAGGGATGCAAGCACTCCGTATTTGAGATAGTATCGAACTCCATAGATGAGGCGAGAGAGGGTCACGGCGACAAGATCATCGTCACCAGATTTCTCGATAACTCCGTGGAGGTGGAGGACTTCGGCAGAGGATGCCCCGTGGACTTCAACAAGACAGAACAGAGATACAACTGGGAGCTTGTCTACTGTGAACTGTACGCAGGCGGCAAGTACGGCACGGGCGACTACGAATACTCGCTGGGTCTTAACGGTCTTGGTGCGTGCGCTACGCAGTACGCATCGGAATACATGGATGTGACTGTCTACCGTGACGGTCACAGATACGACCTTCACTTTGAGAAGGGAAAGAACATCGGCGGACTGAAGAAGACCCCGTACAAGGGCAGCCGCACGGGTACGGTGCAGAGGTGGAAGCCCGATACGGAGGTATTCACCGACATAGACATCCCCCGTGAATACTTCGAGGAGACCATCCGCAAGCAGGCGGTGGTCAATCCCAAGATACGCTTTGTCTTCCGCTGTGAGGTGGACGAGGGCGAATTCGAGGAGAAGGAATACCTTTACGAGAACGGCATCACGGACTATCTGGCGGAGCGCATAGGAGACAAGGCTCTGACAAAGATACAGTTCTGCAGCGGCGACCGCAAGGGACGTGATGCGGAGAACCGCCCCGAATACAAGATGAAGCTGTCGGTGGCATATACCTTCACGGCGGCTGAGAGCTTCCAGGAATACTATCACAATTCATCGGAGCTGACGCATGACGGCTCGCCCCAGAAGGCGGTGCAGTCGGCATTCAAGTCGGCGATAGACCAGTACTGCAAGAAAAACGGCAAGTACAAGGCAAACGAGAAGAGCATCTCCCCTGCGGACGTGCTTGACAGCTTAGTCCTCATCTCTGCCACCTTCTCCACCCTCACTTCCTATGAGAACCAGACGAAGAAGGCGATAAACAACAAGTCCATCCAGGAGAATATGACGGACTTTCTCAAGCATCAGCTTGAGGTGTACTTCATCGAAAATCCCGACGATGCGTCAAAGATCGCCGACCAGATACTTATAAACAAGCGCTCCCGTGAGTCTGCGGAGAGGATAAGAGCCAACACCAAGACCAACCTCACCAAACAGATCGACCTTTCCAACATGGTGGAAAAGTTCGTTGACTGCCGCACCCGTGACAGGAGCAGGAGAGAGCTGTACATAGTGGAGGGAGATTCCGCACTGGGCTCGGTAAAGACCGCACGCAATGCGGAATTCCAGGCGGTGATGCCCATAAGGGGAAAGATACTCAACTGTCTGAAGGCCGATTACGAGCGCATATTCCGAAGCGACATCATCACAGATCTGCTTAAGGTGCTCGGATGCGGCGTGGAGGTCAAGAGCAAGGCGAACAAGGACCTTGCCACCTTCTCACTGGACAACTTCCGCTGGAATAAGGTCATCATATGCACCGATGCGGACGTAGACGGCTTCCAGATACGCACGCTGGTGCTGACCATGCTGTACAGGCTGACTCCCACCCTTATAGATGAGGGGTATGTATATATAGCCGAATCTCCCCTGTTTGAGATAAACACCGCAAAGATGACATACTTTGCGTATAACGAACGGGAGAAGACGGAGATACTCGAAAAGATAGGTGACGAGAAATACAAGATCGACCGCTCGAAAGGTCTGGGCGAGAACGACCCCGAAATGATGGCACTGACCACCATGGATCCCGAAACGAGGCGGCTCATCAAGGTGATGCCCACGGATGCCGAGGCGACTTCAAAGACATTCGATCTGCTGCTGGGGGACGATCTGCAGGGAAGAAAGGACTACATCGCAGAGAACGCAGGGATTTACATGGAACTTGCGGACGTATCGTGAGGAAACAGGACTGTACTATAATAAAAGAGTAAACACCGCAAGTTGTGCAGGATGTACAAAAACAGAGTGCTATTTTTGACATCGGCAAAAATCGGTGCATTTGAAATTGTTGCATCAAGTTATAAAGTTTTGTGGAAATTCTAAAAAAAACGTATTATAGCCCCTGATTTGCCTGTACGATTTGTGCAAATTACCACCTTGACAAACAGGGGAAAATGTAGTACAATAAGAACAATCCCGAAGAACACGGAAAGACCGTAAAAGGGAGAGGGAATCACCTGATTTCCGATGTGTGCAATAATCACGAAATTCATCAGGGAATTTTGTATTATATGTGCATTGACAGAAATTTGCAAAGGTGATACAATGAAAAACGTGATAGGCTTGCAGAGTGTATCACAACAACTTTCTTATGATTTCCATCACATATGGGAATATATAAAGAAAAACAAAACAAGGAGGAATTCATCATGAAGATGAAGAAGACAGTTGCCGGTGTTCTCGCTGGCGCTATGGCCGTATCTGCAATGGCTGCTACTGTTTCCGCTGATGGTCAGGAGACCATATCCCTCACTTATGACCTCAAGGCATATTTCGAGGATGTTGGAGACGGCAAGATCACTTATATCGCTACTTGGGCTGATTCCACACAGGGTAACCAGTATGGCATCCAGAAGAGCGCTGTAGTTCTCGATGGCTACACCTATGATGCATATCTCGGATTTGGCGTAAACAATGTTGCTTATGACGTAGTAGGCACTCCTTACGTTTCTACTCCTTATGCAGCAGAAGTTACCGTAAAGGCTCTCTCAAAGACTGACGGTCAGAGATCCAACTCTGTAACTCAGACATTCAAGTACATTGCTACTCAGCAGTTCGGCGATGACGACTTCGATCCCTTCAAGGGCCAGTACGACTACATCGCAACTGATGCAGTTTTCAACAAGGAAGTTAATGATACCAAGTACGATTTCGTACTCCCCATCCTCTTCTCTAACAACGTTACTACTACAAGCAATGCTGCTGCTATCTTCAATGCTTTCGATCTCTTTACTCTCGGTTATTCCGAGACTCTCGACGGCACTGTAACAGCTGCTGCTCAGGGCGACGCTATCGGTTTCTCCGGTCTCTCCGTAAGAATCTGGTACAAGACTCCTAACAAGGTTAGAAAGTACTCCAACAACTCCTGGACCTGGAACGGCATGACCACCAATGCTAATGCTAACTACATCAGCGTTGCTGCTTATGACCTCCTCGGCATCGACTACAAGAAGACTGAGGCTCCCAAGGTTACTGAGTACGGCGGAACATTCAGCTCCAACATGAAGACCATGCCCGCAACTGCTGGTTGGAACGGTCTTACCCTCAAGGATGCAGGCGAGAAGGTTTATCCTTTCAGAACTAACCTCAAGCCCGTTGACTACACTGTTTCCAGCGGCGACGTTCTGAGAACTGACGACGTTATCTACGCTCTCAAGACCAGAAAGTCCGGCGGTAACTTCTACACTTATCCTCTCTCCGTTCTTAACGATGCTATCGCTAACAACGAGAAGGTAACATTCACATTCACCGGTTACGATGGATATGTTTCCACCGCTAACTCCACTCTCCTCCAGCAGTGGGTTGAGCCCTACAGAGCTTATGGCTGGTCCACAGGTTCTTCTGACTGGAAGTCTCCTACATTCGGTCAGCATGTATATGCTAACACCGTAACTGTTCAGACTCCTTACAACACCAACACTACTGTTGGCAACGCATACACCGGTCAGGCTGCTAACCCCAGCACTTATGACCAGTATGGTTCCTACAGCCAGGCTTGGGCAGTTAACCTCTTCACAGGTGCTATCGTTGTTAACTCTGAGGTAACAATGCAGCTCAACGACACTGACAAGTTCCAGTGGGGCGCTAACACCCTCAGCTTCGTATGGCAGGATATCATCGAAGATGGTAAGATCACCAATGCTAAGCAGCTCCTTACTTCCATGCTCCTTTACACTCCTACTGAGTGGTATTGGGACAACCTGACTGTTAACGTTGAGGCTGGTGCAGCTGAGGACGTTGACAACGCAGCTGGCCTCGAGGGCGAGGGCGAAGAACTCGTTGAAGAGGAAGTTGAAGAAGAGGTTGTTGAGGAAGTAGAAGTTGAAGAGCCCGAGTTTGTTGAGGAAGAGGTAGAGGTAGTTGAGGAAGCTCCCGCTCCTGTTGAGACCGCTCCTTCTCCCAAGACCGGTAACGCTCCTGTAGCACTCGCAGTTATCCCTGTAGCTCTCGCTGCAGCAGCTGTAGTTGCTAAGAAGAGAGGCTAATCCAGTCGATCGTAAGATTTGACGAAAATTTCTCAGACTATTGTGCACCCTTCGCAAGAAGGGTGCATTTCTGTCGGCAGTGCCGACTGCCATTTCGTATATTAAATATGCCGAGCCCTTTTCCAAAAGGCTCGGCAGTCGGCTGTGCCGACAGCCAATACGTTGATCAGTTTTTCCGGGCGGACTTAATATGGCTCGACCGTCTAACTATTTAAATAAATGCAGCATAAAAGAAAAGTTTCCCCATCGTTAGTCAAAGAGAAAAGCCTGAAGAGAAAAAATCGGGAAGGGAGATAGGTAAGGGAAAGAGAGTGCAGAGGGAAAACCGTAAGGGAAGGGGGAAAGCCCGATTTTTTGTCGGATTTTATTTTTCCCCCTTCCCTTTTGGTTTTCCCTTTGCTCCTCATGGAAGCGCAAGCAAAAGCCTTACCCTTCCGACAAATAAAGAACAAAGCAGCGGGCGGGCGGGCACAGCCCGCAGCGGTTTCGTTCATTCACTTACATTGGGCGGACTTAATATGGCTCGACCGGTTGGTAATGGTTACGCCCTATTCTAATATTAAATATCCCGAGCCTTTTCCGACAGGCTCGGCAGATTCTATTCTCTCATGTCAAGAACAGTATCGGTTCAGGGCTAAAAGTAAAGGCGATTTTTTATTCCTACCCATTGCATTTTAAGAGATAATATGCTATAATTAAAAGGTATGGATATTGAGGGGGTCCCCTCTGACTGATATGAGGTTAATTATGGCGGCTCAGACCGGAAAATATAAGAAACTGCTGTTGAATACCTTTATCTTCGGAATAGGTCAGTTCCTTTCCAAGATAGTAGGTTTCCTGCTGGTAATAATCTACACCCACTTCATGACGGAGGCGGAATACTCCTCCGGACAGCTTGTCTATCAGACAGTAAATCTCCTTGTCCCGCTGGTGACATTCTCCATGAGGGATGCGGTCATCCGCTTCGGCATGGACAAGGCATTTGACAAGAGGAAGGTCTACACAGGCGCCTGTGCGGCGCTGTTTGTGGGAATGGCGGTGCTTGCCCTCGGGTCGCCGCTTATACGCTTGAATGAGAAGATAGGCTCATTCACGGTACTGCTGTACATCTACTGTTATTTCTCCTGCTTCCGTGACATCACATCCACCTTCACCCGATCACGGGGAATGGTGAAGCTGTTCATGGTGGACGGAGTGCTGACGACTATAACACAGGTCATCTGCAATGTGGTCTTCATCATCGGACTAAAAATGTCCGTCAGGGGATACATTCTGTCATTCATCGTCAGCGACCTGTTTTCCATCACTTTCCTGTATATCATGGGAAACACCGCAAAATATGCGGATACAAAGTACTTCGATTCGAAAGTTCTCCGACAGATGCTGTCATTCTCCATATGGCTCATCCCCACATACATCCTCTGGTGGGTGACATCATCCTCCGATCAGTGGTTCATCGTTCATATGGTGGGCGACACGGAGAACGGAATTTACAGCATCGCCTACAAGCTCCCGACTTTGCTCATGTTCGTGACTACCATGTTCTATCAGGCATGGCAGATGTCCTCGATAGAGGAGAAGGACAGCAGGGGCATCGGGAAATTCTATCAGACTGTCTTCGGCTCCTATTCATCGCTGCTGTTCGTTGCAGCTGCGGGACTTATCCTTTTCGTCAAGCCCCTGACCTTCATACTGACGGGGGACGGCAGCAACGGCACCAGATTCTATGAGGCATACGCATTCACACCTATCCTCATAATCTCCATGCTGTTCCAGTGCTTCTGTCAGTTCCTTTCGTCGGTCTACACCACCACGAAGCGCTCGGTCAACTCCCTCACCACCGCACTTGTAGCGGCTCTGACCAACATCGTGCTCAATCTCTTTCTTATCAAGGCATTCGGCATATGGGGCGCAGCCATTGCCACCGCATTCTCCTACGTTGCCTGCTTCATCGTAAGGCTGTGGGACGTGCGCAGGTTCATCTATTTCAAGGTAAATCTTGCCCGTTTCGGGATCAACTCCCTTGCCGTGGTAATCATGGCATTCATCGCCGCAAAGGAGCCGCCCCTCAAATATGTATGGCTCACACTTGTTTTCGTGCTCCTCACCAGCATCAACTTCGGCAACGTGCTGAAGACCGTCAAGCGGCTGCTCCGCAGATGACTGTTGGATCTCCATAGATTATCCCACGGACTGTATCGGAACGGAGCTGACAGAATATGAAGACAGTTTTATTGATAGCTTGTATCGGACATATCTTATGCGGTATCTGCGACTGCCTGCTGGGATACTCCCCTGACGGAAGGCTTGACCTGAAGGGGGCATTAAAGTCCCCCGAAAAGATGCGGGAAGTATTCAGCGGCTATCCTGTCAAATGGGCAATGATCTCTATTATGCTGGGTGTTTATGCCATCACGGCGTTCGGCTTCGGATATTTGTCCCTCAGCCGATGGATGGAGCAGTACTCAGCCACGGCCGCTGCCGTTATGTATATCTCGGCTGTCGTATTCCTGATCTCTATCGTTGTACATCATATCGTATGCGGTCTGGTGGAATGGTTGTATGTGCGGCTCGGACGGACGGATGAGGCAAGAGAAGCGGCACTGGAATTCCAGATGAAGACGATAGCTACTATGATCGTGGGATATGTGGGACTGGCATCATTTCTCATTACGCTTATCATCATGGTAATAACGGGCAGGACCTCGCTGCCGCAGTGGGCGTGCGTGATAAACACGCTGCCCCTTATGATCCTTCTGCTCCCCACTAAGCTGCCTGCAAAGGGAAATATTGCGGGTGCGATAATGTACCTTGGCTTGTTTATCCTGCTGTAACATCTGCACCCACATAAAAACATTGCCCCTGAGCGATGCTCAGGGGCAAAACTCATGCTATTTATTTGCCTGTTCCCGTATGAGCGCCCTCACCTCGTCGGGGGTGGGCATAGCGGGGATAGCGCCCTTCCGTGAGGAAGTCAGCGCACCGCAGGCGTTGCCGAGCATCGCCATCTGCTCAATGTCCTCCGGCTCAAGCTCATCTATCTCCTTGCCGATGGACAGCAGCTTGTACAGAAATCCGCCGAAGAAGCTGTCCCCTGCCCCCAGCGTATCCACGATGTTGACAGAATAGGAGGGATAGGTCTCTATCCCCTTCTTCGTGGCGACGACGCAGCCCTTCGCCCCCTGTGTGACGATGACTATCTTCACGCCCTGGGACAGCAGCTTTGATATGGAGATGAAGAGCGTCCCCGAATCCGTCAGCATCTGAAGCTCATCATCGCTCACCTTGATTATGTCGGCAAGCTTTGCCGCCTGTCTTATGGTGAGCAGGGCAGCTTCCCTGTCCTCCCAGAGGGAGGGCCTCCAGTTGGGATCGAATGCGGTGAGATGTCCCTTATACCGTGCATATTCGACCGCCGAGAGGACGGCTGTCTTTGACGGTTCGCTGGTGAGGCAGAGTGAACCGTAGTAGAGGATCTTGCATCCGTCTATCATCTCACGGTTGACCTCGCCGTAGCGAATGTTCAGGTCTGCGCTGACCTCCGGCGCACGGTAGAATACAAAGTCACGCTCCCCGTCGGGGGTGTTGCGGACGAATGACAGGGTGGTGCAGTAATTCCCGTCCAGGATAAGTCCCGACGTTTCCACGCCGTTCTTCCTCAGCTCCTTCTGGAGCGCAAAGCCGAACATATCCCTTCCTATCTTGCCGATAAATCCTGATGATGCACCGAGCTTTGAAGTCATACATACCACGTTGGCAGGCGCACCGCCCGCACACGGCTTATATACGTCCTCACCGTCTGCTGTCATATGTGTGAAATCCACCAGCAGTTCGCCGATGGCTACTATATCGGGCATTCATATCACCGCCTGTCGGGTAAGGGGTAGACGCTTTCAGCCTGCGAATACCCTCTTGAGGAATCTTATGGGAGTCCCTGCCTTATATACCCAGTGATCGAGAACTTCCCATGCACCGCAGAACTTGTCCGTCAGCGTGATGCAGAAAGTCTCCTTATACTTGGGAGGGAAGGGAGTGAGGGGGAACATATGCTTTACTATGATATCCTCCTCCAGAGGAGTGAGCTTAAAGTATTTGCGTGCGTTCCTGAGCGCAGTATAGGGATGTGTCCAGCCGTGGAACTGACATCCGGGAGCCTTGACGTGCTCATGCCAGTCATAGAGGAACAGATCGTGAAGGAGTGCGCCCCTTGCGCCTGCCCTCGCATCAAGTCCCCACTTCCTGCACAGAAGGAAATTGTAGTAGGACACATTCACGCTGTGCTGGAAAAGGGATGTATGTCCGTGGTGATGGTATTGCTTCATGGACTGCACTACTTCTGACTCCAGCAGATCCTTTACATAGTCATAGTATTCGCAGTCCGAAGGCACTGAGATATCCAGATCGGAACCTATTGCTTTGAGCATTTCATTCGTCCTTTCGTGTTAGTTGGCGTTGAACTGTAAGTTTTCAAGGGCCTGGTTCATGAGGATGTAGCGAAGCTCATCGACGCAGCCGTCCGCCGCAAAGTAGCGTGCGAACTGCTCGCAGAGCATCATCATATTTGCGCCTCTGCCCTCGATCTTAAAGTTTTCAAACCCCATGGGAACGTACTTCTCACGGATGAGCTGCGGTGTCACCCAGAGGGGATATGTGCCGTGGAAAAGATCTATCCGACGGTAGGGACATTCCCATTCCTTTGGGGTGTATCTCGCCCTCTCCTCGGGAGGCATACGCATCAGCTTCTCCCTTTCCTCTTTCCAGTGGAGCTGTTGTTCGCCGATGAACCTGTAATGATCGGCACGGCGCTTGCATCCGGGGACACAGACGGGATTGGACAGCACCTCACAGCGAAGCCTTTCTTCAGGGGTAAGCTGTTCGAGTTTCCCGAAATCGTTGTTGAAGTTATAGTCGAGCACCACCAGGGAGTAGGGCTTGGCAAGCTCCGCCTTGACCTCGTTTATGTCGGTGATGCACTTGCAGGTAGATGAAGTGAGCTTCATCTTCGGATGGTTTTCACGGATGTATGCTTCAAGTATGGGGGAATACACGATACATTCGTTCATTCCGTTGTCCGCAAAGTCCAGCAGATCGTTGCAGTCGTAGTCGTCAAGATCCGCTTCGGTGAGCAGTGGATTTGTAAAGGTGAAGCGGTAGGGTATGCCGTGAGCGTTGTACAGCTCGATGAGCGCCTTCGCCTTGGACGGTTTGTACGGGACGTGTATCATCCTGCCGCCGTTCCATATGAGGTTGGGCGAGCCGAAGAACGAAGCTATCACCGCATCCTCTCTTATCAGATGCCTGCTGTCCTCAAATGCAGTCATAAGTGAAATGTTGATCGCCGCATGGCTCCCACATTCGGCTACATGAAATCTCTGCATCGTCTTTTCTCCTTTATCCGCTCTATCCTTTTATTATATCATATTATGGAGACAAATGCAATAGATTAGCTTGATTTTTATAAACCGGAGCTAATAAATTTAAACTCAAATCTGAACATATCAGAAAACAAGACCTGCTTCCCTGAGGGTGGGATTAGCCTTGTCCTTCTCGGAGAGGATGATCTCCATCCCATCGGGGATATGCCAGTCTGCGGCAATGTCGGGGTCGTTCCATGCGATGCCGCATTCGTCATTGGGCGTGTAGAAGTTCGTACACTTGTATGTGAATGTGGCGAAGTCGCTCAGCACCACGAACCCGTGCAGAAATCCCTCGGGGATGAGGAACTGCCTTTTGTTCTCCGCAGAGAGCAGCACGCCTGCGGACTTGCCGTAGGTAGCGCTGTTTCTGCGCAGGTCTACCGCCACGTCCCAGACTTCTCCCTCCGTCACACGCACCAGCTTCCCCTGGGGATTTGTCCGCTGTGAGTGAAGGCCTCTGAGCACGCCCTTCTTTGAACGGGACTGATTATCCTGCACATATGTCGCAGGTGAGCCGTCAAGATGCTTCACATACGGCTCGAACTCCGCATTGTAGGTCTCCATGAAGTATCCTCTGTCATCGCCGAAAACGGTCGGCTCCACGATGAAAAGTCCCTCAATGCCTGTATCTGTGAATGTAAATTTCATATTTTCCTCTTCCGCCTATCTTGCGTTGTACATCCTCTTGTAGTAGTCCTTGTATTCGCCGGAGATGATCTCCTCCCACCAGTCCCTGTTGGCAAGGTACCAGTCAATGGTCTTCTTGATGCCGTCCTCAAACTTGGTCTCGGGCTCCCATCCGAGCTCGTTCTTTATCTTCGTGGGGTCGATGGCATACCGCAGGTCATGACCTCTCCTGTCGGGCACGAACTCGATCAGATCCTCCGATTTGCCCAGATGCTTGAGTATCAGCTTCACGATGTCGATGTTTCGCATCTCGTTGTGTCCGCCTACGTTATATACCTCGCCTGCACGTCCATTGTGTATGATAAGGTCTATTGCCTTGCAGTGATCCTCGACATACAGCCAGTCACGCACGTTCTCTCCTGTGCCGTATACGGGGAGCTTCTTGTCGGCAAGGGCATTCGCTATCATGAGAGGTATCAGCTTCTCGGGGAAGTGATAGGGTCCGTAGTTGTTCGAGCAGCGTGATATGGTCACGGGAAGGCCGTAGGTGCGGTTATAAGCCAGACACAGCATATCCGCAGATGCCTTTGATGCGGAATAGGGGCTCGATGTGTGGATGGGCGTCTCCTCCGTGAAGAAAAGGTCGGGGCGGTCAAGGGGAAGATCGCCGTACACCTCATCGGTGGACACCTGATGATAGCGCTTTATCCCGTATCTGCGGCACGCATCCATCATGACAGCCGTGCCGAGGATATTCGTCTGAAGGAATACGGTAGGCTCTTCGATGGAGCGGTCAACATGGCTCTCGGCGGCGAAGTTCACCACCATATCGGGCTTTTCCTCCATGAATATCTTGTACACATCCCCTCTCTCGGTAATGTCCACCTGACAGAAGCGGAAGTTGGGGTCGTCCTTTACAGGATCGAGGGTGGCAAGGTTCCCCGCATAGGTAAGGCTGTCGAGGCAGACGATGCGGTAGTCGGGATGCTTTCTGAGCATATAGTGTATAAAGTTGCCGCCGATAAAGCCGGCGCCGCCGGTAACGATGATAGTCATATCGTATCTCCTTATGATATTGTTATCGTTCTTGTTCGGATGCCTGATACTGTTTTCCGCCCGCAAGTCCGTCGGGGAACAGTATCAGCAGTATATCATCTGTCCTATCCCGGACATGAGATTTTGTTTTGTGTAGCCGCCTTTGAGAAGGTGCGCCATGCGGGAGAGCTTCCCCATTTTCGGTATCGCAAGGTAACCTTCGATGATGAGCCGCCTGTCGTCGGGGAGCATATCCCCGTAGGTGTCAAGGAATGCCTGCGCCTGTGCAAAGGTCGCACCGAGGCGTGCCTTCACTCCGTCCGTGTCGGACACTATCCGTGCAATGCCCTTTGCCGTGCGGTTGTTGACCGCACCGAGGGTATTGTCCCCGTGCTGACGATAGCTTACCGTCCTGTCGGGGAGAAAGACTATCTTCCCGAAGGATGCCGCCAGCAGAGCCGCCCACCAGTCATGCATCAGCATATCATCGGGGTCTGCACGCTTCATCAGCTCCGCAAGGGGACGATTCATCGCCATGGTGCATCCCGTGACGTTGTTCTGAGCCAGCAGCCTGTTGAGCGTATCCGCCGACGGGTCAAGCCCCTGATACCTCATGAAGGAGGGCGCCTTCACCGTAAGGTCGGAGTTCACCACCACCGCATCCGTATGGATAAGGCAGGGGCTGTCCGACTCAAGTTCCACGCAGGCTTTCAGCTTGTCCTCATGCCATACGTCATCCTGATCGGAGAAGGCGATGACATCCGCATCGCATCCCCTGATAAGCGACATGAAATTCGCCTTTGCGGAGCCTGTGCCGGGGGAATTGCGGATAACGGCGATCTTATCGGGGTATCTGTCCGCATATTCGCACAGTATCTCATATGTGCCGTCCGTCGAGCCGTCATCGGCGGCGGTAAGGTGCCAGCCGGTGTATGTCTGCCTGAGTATGGAGTCAAGCTGCTCCCTTATATATCGTGCGCCGTTGAAGGCGGCAAGAAGTATCTCCGTCATGATGCGCCCCTGTGATAGGACTTTGCGTACTTTCCGCCGCTGCGCCATTTCCACAGATATTTGAGCAGGGACTCTATCTGTATGAAAAAGTACTTGTGTTCCTTCATATATGCCCGCTCCCACAGATGTGTCACGGAAAACTGCGGAGTATACACCGTCCGCCCGTACTGTTGCGCCATCCGTGTGATATCCGCATCCTCATTGTAGAGAAAATACCTCTCGTCAAATCCGCCCATCCGCAGGAATATGTCTGTCCGCACCGCCATGAAGCAGCCGGAGCAAAATCCGATATCCACCGTATCAGAGGGGGGATCGTCACGCATGGTGTATATGCTCCTCCACTTCTCGAATATGCCGCCGAACCGCTCGAGCCTGCCGCCCACCATGTATCTTATCTTAGGTGCCAGCTTCGGCGTGAACTGCTTCTCTCCGTCGGTGGAGATGTATGTGGGGACTGCCATCACGATATCGGGATGCTCCTGCATATATCCCGCCATCTCTCCGAATATGTCGCTGTTGACGATTATATCGGGATTGACGATGAAGTGATAATCCGATCCGAGATAGGGAAGGCAGGCATTCTGACCATGCCCGAAGCCGTAGTTGGTGCCGTTCTCGATGACCGTCACATCGGGGAATTCCTGACGTATCACGTCGGGCGTGCCGTCCGACGATGCGTTGTCGCATATGAATATCTTAAGTTCATAGCTCCCCCTGTGGCGGTATACCGACCGCAGCATCTCCAGTACGGTGCCGCCGCTGTTATATGTTACCACGCACATCGAAATGGTCATACATTCACCCCCAAAGCCTATTTTACCATAGACGGCAGCTTTTGTCAATAGTCATACACAACAGACGCCGATGATGTCCGCAAAAATTATTTAATTTTACATCTTGACATATGAGCCGTGATAGGGTATAATGAAAATAAGGTTGCTTTAACCTAACGGGTTAGTTTCAACTTAAATTTATATATAAAGGAGATAGTATCATGGCAAAGATCCTTAACAAGCCTCTTACCAAGAACCCTTACGTTCTCAAGTGGGTAGAAGAGCAGATCGCACTCACCACACCTGACTATGTAATGTGGATCGACGGCTCCAAGGAGCAGCTCGAGCAGCTTACCAATGAGGTATGCGCTCTTCCCGAGGGCAACAACGACAAGATGTACAAGCTCAACCCCGTTAAGCTCCCCGGCTGTATTTATCACCGTACTCTTCCCAACGACGTAGCTCGTGTTGAGGATAGAACATTCATCTGCACACCCACCAAGGAAGGCGCAGGCCCCACAAATAACTGGATGGATCCCGCTGAGATGCACGCTAAGCTGGAGAAGCTCTTCACAGGCGTGATGAAGGGCCGTACAATGTACGTTATCCCCTACTCCATGGGTCCTATCGGCTCTCCTCTTGCTAAGGTAGGCGTTGAGGTCACCGACTCCATCTATGTTGTTCTCAACATGAACATCATGACCAGAATGGGCGTACAGGCATTCAACAACCTGGGCGATGAGAACCCCGACTTCGTTAAGGGTCTCCACTCCAAGGCAGATGTTGATCCCGAGAACCGCTACATCGTGCAGTTCCCCCAGGAGAACAGCATCATGTCCATCAACTCCGCATACGGCGGAAACGTTCTCCTCGGCAAGAAGTGCTTCGCTCTGCGTATAGCATCTTACCAGGGCAAGAACGAGGGCTGGATGGCTGAGCATATGCTCATCCTCGGCGTTAAGCGCCCCGGCAGCGATGAGGTCAAGTACATCACAGCTGCATTCCCCTCTGCCTGCGGCAAGACCAACCTGGCTATGATCATCCCTCCCAAGTACTATCGTGAGCAGGGCTATGAGACATTCACAGTCGGCGACGATATCGCATGGATGAAGCCCGGCGAGGATGGCAGACTTTATGCTATCAACCCCGAGAACGGCTTCTTCGGCGTAGCACCCGGCACCAACGAAAACTCCAACTTCAACGCTCTGGCTTCCACCAGAAAGAACACCATCTTCACCAACGTTGCCATGAACACCGAGGACAACACTGTTTGGTGGGAGGGTCTTACCAAGGAAGCTCCCGTTTACGCAAGAGAGTGGAAGGGCGCATATGTCAACGGCAAGGCTTATGTAGCTGACGGCAACAAGCTCGCTCATCCCAACTCCAGATTCACAGCTCCCGCTGAGAACTGCCCCTGCGTATCTCCCGAGTTCAACAACCCCAAGGGCGTTCCCGTTTCCGCTATGATCTTCGGCGGCAGAAGAGAGAGCACGACTCCCCTCGTATATCAGTCCTTTGACTGGGTACACGGCACATATGTAGGCTCCGCAGTTTCTTCCGAGACTACCGCAGCAGCTACAGGTGCAGTAGGCGTTCTCCGTCACGATCCCATGGCTATGAAGCCCTTCATCGGCTACAACGTAGGCGACTACTGGGCACACTGGCTCGAAATGGGCGAGAAGCTCGGCGACAAGGCTCCTCTCATCTTCAACGTTAACTGGTTCCGCAAGGACGAGAACGGTCATTTCATGTGGCCCGGCTTCGGCGACAACATGAGAGTCGTTGACTGGATCCTCGACCGTGTTGAGGGCAAGGCTGACGCAGTTGAGACCGCTATCGGCTACCTCCCCAAGCCCGAGGACATCAACCTCAGCGGCATTGAGGACGAGGTTTCTCTCGACACCGTAAAGAAGCTCCTCGACGTAGATGCAGACCTCTGGAAGAAGGAAGTCGCTCAGATGAGAGACTACTATGCAGAGCTCACCGCAGGCGGAGCAAATATCCCCAAGGCACTTTACGACGTGCTCGACAAGATCGAGAGCAAGCTGTAATAAAATAGCGTTCCCTCCCCATCGGGGAGGGAACTTTCATGCTGATGTACGAACACAAGCGGCAGTCAGATGACTGCCGCTTTCCTGTCTTAAATATCCGCCGAGCCTGCGGTCATATCTCGCTTCTGTTCTCCAGCGCCTTGAACAGCGTGACCTCATCGGCAAATTCAAGGGTGCCGCCTACGGGCAGACCGAATGCGAGCCGGGTCACCTTTACTCCCAGCGGCTTTATCAGCTTTGAGATGTACATGGCAGTCGCCTCCCCCTCTACCGTAGGATTTGTCGCCATTATGACCTCTCTGACGCCCTTCCCCACACGGGAGAGGAGCTGCTTTACCCTCAGCATATCGGGGGTGATGCCGTCCATAGGGGAGATAAGCCCGTGAAGGACGTGATATACTCCGTTATATTCGTTTGTGCGCTCAAAGGCGGTGATGTCCTTGGGGTTTTCCACCACACAGATGATGCCGTGGTCACGGCTGCTCTCCGCACATACGGGGCAGAGCTCATTCTCGGTGAGATTGCAGCAGAGGCTGCATTCCTTCACCGTGCTGTGCGCCGTCATTATCGCATCGGCAAACGCCCTTGCATCATCATCGGACATGGTCATCACATAGTATGCGAGCCTCTGGGCGGTCTTCATCCCTATGCCGGGGAGCCGTGCGAACTGCTCGGAAAGCTGTATAAGCGGTAACGCTGTACTGTTCATATCATCACCATAACGCCCCGCCATAAAGACGGGGCGCCTGTCACTTTGCTTTAGAAAAGTCCGGGGAAGCTCACGCCGTTGGTGATAGCACCCATGCGGCTCTCGGATACTTCATCGATCTTGCCGACGCACTCATTGACTGCGGAAATGATAAGATCCTGAAGTGTGGAAGGATCCTCAACGCTGTCAGCGATAACGTCCTTGTTGATCTTGAGCTCAGTCACCTTTTTTCTGCCGTTCATGGTGATCTCGACCGCTCCGCCGCCTGCTGTGGTGGTGAAGGATTCCTTCTCGATCTCCTCCTGGACGTCGGTGATCTCTGCCTGCATTTTCTGAGCCTGACGGATCATAGACTGCATACTCTGATTGCCGCCCATACCCTGTGGTAATCTTGCTTTCATAACATTCTCTCCTAATCTTCGGATATCCTCACGGATACCCCTTTATTTCATTTGTGCGGCAGGTGCATGGCACCGTGCACACTGTATCAAAGCGCTGCTTTCAAGAAAGCAGCGGCAAGCATAAACTTGCCGGGATCCGAAGGGACTTTTCCCTGCCGGATATCAGGATGGTACCCGCCTTAAGAGACGGGAGACATCTCAGTCCCGATCATCCTACTTCGACATCCACTCCGCCGGCTTCCGCCTTCTTCAGCACGTCATCAACTGTCATGCCCTGCGGTGCGCTGTCTTCTTCAGCCTGTTTGTTCGTGCCCGATCGGTCAAGCTCTTCCTTGTAGCCGATGCGCTTCTTTTCAAGGGCGAATTTCACCTGTTCACTGACGAACATGAGGAAACGCTGTTCGATCTCCGAACCGTCCGCAAGCAGGCCTTTGAGCATCTCGTCATTCTTCGTATTGATGATGAGATATTCCGTCTGTATATATCCCGTGCTCCCCTCAAGCCAGACACCCACCGACGGCATTGCCGTGCGGAGCATATCCGTGATGCGGTCCCACTGCTGTATCAGCTGCAGTCCCTTGGGAGCTACTTCAAATCTGTCCTTCGGCGTGACTCTCTTCTGCGGTGCGGCAGGGACGCCGTTTCTGAGCCGCTTTTCGATAGCATCGATGCGGTTATTCACCTCACCGAGATCGGGAGCGGATGCGGCGGACGGCTTAACATCGGAGCAGAGCCGTATCAGGCACATTTCCATATCTATGCGCTTGGATACGGAGCCCCGCATCTTCTGCGTACATTCGCCGAGCTCGTCTATTATCTCCATTATCCTGTCGGGAGACAGCTTTGATGCGATCTCACGCAGGGTCTCAAGTTCGCTTGGTAGACAGATGATGATATTCATCCTCTGGGGAGAAACTGCCGCTATGAGCACGTTCCTGAACTGGAGTATCAGCTCCTCGCACAGTCTCTGCATATCCTTGGAGCGTGAGTACAGCTCGCTTATGATATCGAGAGCCTTTGCGGGGTCCTTGTCTGCGACCGCTTCAAGCAGTCCGAACAGATGGCCTCTCCCTGCGATGCCTGTCGCCTCGGACACCGTATCTATGGTGATATCCTCGGAGAATGCGATGCATCGGTCAAGGATGCTCAGCGCATCACGCATACCTCCGTCAGCCGTCTTTGCGATCAGCTCGGCAGGCTCCTCGGTGATGGAGATGCCCTCCGCCCTGCACACGTCCATTATACGGGCGGCTATATCCTCCGTGCGGATGCGCATGAAGTCATACCGCTGACAGCGTGAGAGTATGGTGGGCAGCACCTTATGCAGCTCGGTAGTCGCCATGATGAACTTGACGTGTTCGGGCGGCTCCTCGATTATCTTCAGAAGTGCGTTGAATGCGTCCTTCGACAGCATATGCACCTCGTCGATGATGTATATCTTGTATCTGCACCGTTCGGGAGTGTAGAGCGCCGCCTCACGCAGTTCCCTCGCATCGTCCACGCTGCCGTTGGAGGCGGCGTCTATCTCGATGATGTCGGAAAGGGCGAACTCATCAGCCGCCCTGCATATCTCACATTCGTTGCACGGATCACCGTTCACGGTGTTCTCACAGCACAGAGCCTTTGCAAATATGCGTGCGCAGGTGGTCTTGCCCGTACCCCTCGACCCCGTGAAAAGATAGGCATGAGCGGTCTTCCCGCTTATGATCTGGTTCCTCAGGGTATTGGTGATGTGGGGCTGTGAGATGACGTCGGTAAAGGTAGCAGGACGATATTTCCTGTACAGAGCCTGATACACCCGACACACCCCCACAAAAAAGGATCCGGTACATAGGTGTGCAGGCTTGCTGCGGCACACGAAACGTACCGCTTAATGCTGCTCGGTTCCCCGCCTGACATGGTTCACGGTGTTTTGTTGCACAGGGCCCGCACACCTATATATCGGATCATATCCAAATTGACATATATATTATACCACACACCGCCGAAAAAATCAATACCTTTTTCAAAAAAAATTTCTGCCCCCTTCCCGTGAGAAAGTCCCCGTGCGCTCCCGTGACTTTCCTGCGGCACGGATACAGTGCATCCATCCCCGTTTCATCGTATCTCCCGTACCGTCCTCCGATGACCTGTATAAATATCCGCCCTTCATCAAACTGCATTGTATCAATAACATTCCTGCAAAATTCATTTTATAACTAATCACTAATTTAATTTTGTAATTGCTGTTTTTTTCTTCTATATTTAAGATTGATAATTCTGCGATTTCATGTTATACTATATATTACTCTATTCTTAAACTAAGAGGTCCCGACGTGGTATTTTCTGATATTTTCTTTTTGTTTGAATTTTTACCCATTTTCCTGATATTCTATTTTGCGGCAGCCGACATAAGGATCAAAAATGTTGTGCTGGTGTTTTTTTCTCTTTTCTTCTACGCATGGGGCGAGCCCTTCTGGATGGTCCTGCTGCTCATAAGCAGCATCACAGACTTCCTGAACGGCCGGTTCATCACCCGTCACAAGGGGGAGAAAAAGGCTGCCCTCGGTGTCGTGTCATCCTGCGTGATAGATCTCGGCATCCTTGCGGTATTCAAGTATTCGGGCTTTTTCATGTCCTCGGTGAATGCCCTCACGGGGCTTGACCTTCCCGTTCCCGATCTGCATCTTCCCATCGGCATATCATTCTATACCTTCCAGTCCATCACCTATGTGGTGGATGTGTACAGGGGGAAGAAAGCCCAGCAGAACTACTTCGGATATCTTCTCTATCTCTCCATGTTCTTCCAGCTCGTGGCAGGCCCCATCGTCCGCTACGGCGATGTCGCCCGTGAGATAGACCGCCGTGACATCACTACCCACGACTTCGCAGAAGGGCTCTGCCGTCTGGTCTACGGCCTCGGCAAGAAGGTGCTCATCGCAAATTCCGTGGGTGCGGTCGCCGAGCAGTGCCTCACCTTCGACGGCGCACCCGTGTCCGTGCTTGCCGCCTGGGCAGGCGTATTCATGTACTCCCTCCAGATATACTTTGACTTTTCGGGATATTCCGACATGGCGATCGGCATGGGACTCATGTGCGGCTTCCACTTCCCGGAGAACTTTGACCATCCTTACGCATCCCGCTCCGTGACGGAGTTCTGGAGACGGTGGCACATCTCCCTCGGCACCTTCTTCCGTGACTATGTTTACATCCCTCTGGGCGGCAACCGCCGCCATCAGATGCTCAACATCCTTGTGGTATGGTTCCTTACGGGACTGTGGCACGGGGCATCGGGCAACTTCATCCTGTGGGGGCTGTACTTCGCCTTCTTCCTCGTACTGGAAAAGACGTTCCTGCTCTCCTTCTTCAAAAAGATACCCGCCCTCTTCGGGCATATCTACACCATTCTCGTGGCTCTGTTCGGCTGGGCGATATTCTACTTCACCGACATGGGCAAGCTCCTCACCTGCCTTTCCTCCATGTTCGGCGGAAAGGGGCTCCCTCTCACGGACATCGTCACCGAATCCGCACTCAAGGGGAACATATTCATCATCATCATTGCCGTTCTCCTCTCCGCCCCTGTATACCCAAGGCTCAGATCCCTTGCGGACAAGCTCTCGGGCAATACCGTCACATTCACATTATACGGACTTGCCAAGATAGCCTTCCTTCTCGGCATATTCGCTCTATCCGCCATATCTCTGGTGGGCGACACATACAGTCCGTTCCTGTATTTCAGATTCTGATAAAGGATATAATATGAAGACACTCTCTCCCGAAGAAAAAAGAAAGAACGCCTCCGCCCTCGAACGCAGCATCATCATCACATTCATGGCGGTCATGTTCTTCATGGCTCTGTGCCTTATCTTCCTCAAGCGCCCCACGGAGAGCGAAGTGGAAAAGCGAAAGCTCGCCGAGCGTCCCGTCCTGAGTTCCGAGTCATGGTTCTCAGGCACCTTCGCAAAGGAATTCACCAAATGGTTCTCCGACACCGTCCCCTACCGTGAGCAGATCTTGAGCATGATGTCCGCACTGAACAAGAAGAAGGGCATCTCCACTCCCACCTTCTACGGCAACGTGCAGATGGTGGCGGCCGAGACTTCCCCTGCCGTTACCGAGGCCGCATCGGTCACATCGGTGACTTCTCAGACAGAGACTGACGTGACGGCTGCTCCCGACGAGACATATACCGAGCCTTCCGTGACAGAAGTCACCGAAGCCCCCGCCCCGACTGAAGTCACAACCACCGAGGAGCTGGTGGAGAACATAGCCGAATTCTCCAACAACGGCATCATCGTTGACGGAGTGAAGATGTACGGCGATAACGCAGGCGTGATGCTGTTCGGCGGCAACGATCCCGCAGGCACCCGCTATGCACAGGTCATAAGCAGGTACAAGGAGATACTGGGCGACGAGGTCAATGTATACAATATGGTAGTCCCCACTTCCGTGGAATTCTATCTCCCCCACAAGTTCTCACTGTACAGCGTATCCGAGAAGGATGCCATACAGCACATATACGACAGCTACACGGCGGACGTCATCCCCATAGATGCCTATTCCGAGATAGCAAAGCACACCGACGAATACATATATCTGCGCACCGATCACCACTGGTCGCAGAGAGGCGCATACTACGCATACAAGGCATTCTGCGATGCCCTTTCCCTTGACTGCCCCGACATCGACAAGGACTATGAGATAAAGACCAAGGAGGGCTTTGTCGGCTCCCTCTACGGCTACACCAACGACATCACCCTCAAGAACTCACCCGAGATATTCACCTACTATATGCCCAAGACCGAGTATCACACCTATTACTACGACTACCGCAGCCTTGCAAGCAAGGGGGAGAGCGTGCTCTTCCATGAATATGCAGAGGGCGGCAACTGCTACGGTATGTTCCTGGGCACCGACCAGATACACACGAAGATCACCACAGGCCTTGACACGGGGCGCAAGATCTGCGTATTCAAGGAATCCTACGGCAATGCCTTCGTTCCGTTCCTTGTGAATAATTTCGATGAGATATATGTCATCGACATCCGCTACTTCGGCACCAATGCCGTCCGCTACATCAGAAGCAGCGGCATCACGGATGTTCTCTTCATCGACAACATCTTCGCCGCCAACACCGACAAGCTGATAAACGACATCGCCGCCCTGTGGGACAACACCTACGGCAGCGAAGGCGGCAAGGTCATCGACTGGGACACCCTTGCCACCGCCGTGACGGATGAATACGGCATCCCCGTCACCGAGACAGTCACAGGAGCGGACGGCAGCGCCGTCACCGATGCGCAGAGCCTGCCCGTGACCGTGCTCATTCCCGAGACTTCACCCCCGACAACGGAGGCATCACCATGATAAAACTTGCCCTCTTCGACATGGACGGCACTCTCTTTGACACCCGTGAGGCAAACTTCCTTTCCTACGGCAGAGCCTGCCATGAGCAGGGCATAGAGATAGACCGTGACAAATTCATGGACGGATGCTACGGCCGCAACTACCGTGACTTCCTCCCCGACCTCGGCGTTCCGCAGGAGCTCATCGAGCAGATACATGACGTGAAGCTGAGATACTACAACGACTATCTTGACAGCATCGTGATGAACCGTCCCCTCTTCGACCTCATCGACATCCTTGCCGCACAGGGGATACCCTCCGCCCTTGTCACCACCGCATCAAGGGTGAACACGGCAGATATCCTGCGTGTACACGGATGCACCGACAAATTCGCCCTCGTCATGACACAGGAGGACTGCTCCGTACAGAAGCCCGCCCCCGACTGTTATCTCAAGGCGATGGCACACTTTGGCGCTGCCCCCGATGAATGTATCATCTTTGAGGATGCCGCCGCCGGCATAGCGGCAGCAAAAGCCGCAGGCGCCGCAGTTTATTCTGTTGTATGACGAAAGCCCTCCTTTGGAGGGCTTTTTCAGCATAAAAAACGGGCTCTCCTCGGAGAGCCCGCAGGGACTGTCAGCTGTCCTTTATGACTTCCTTCAGACCTGTTGCAAGACCTGCAAGGGACTGTATCTCCGAAGGAATGATGATCTTTGTAGCCTGTCCGTCCGCAGCCTTGGAGAAGGCTTCAAGGGACTTGATGGCGATAACGTTCTGCTGAGGATTAGCCTCATTGAGCTTGACGATGGTATCGGCAAGAGCCTGCTGTACGTTTCTTATGGACTCAGCTTCACCCTCTGCCTCAAGTATCTTCTGCTGACGGACTGCGTCCGCACGAAGGATCATTGCCTGCTTTTCAGCTTCAGCCTTGAGGATGGCAGCCTGCTTATCAGCCTCTGCCTTGAGGATCTTGGACTCCTTTTCACCCTCTGCCACGAGCACCTGAGACTTCTTTTCACCCTCTGCCTGAAGGATCTTTTCACGTCTCTCACGCTCTGCCTTCATCTGCTTTTCCATGGCATCCTGTATCTCACGGGGAGGAAGGATGTTCTTCAGCTCGACTCTGTTGACCTTTATGCCCCAGGCATCCGTTGCCGAGTCAAGCAGGGCGGTTATCTTGGAGTTGATGACATCACGGGATGTAAGGGTGGAGTCGAGTTCAAGCTCACCTATGATATTACGAAGTGTGGTGGCGGTGAGGTTCTCGATAGCGGACAGGGGACGCTCAATGCCGTATGTATACAGCTTTGCGTCAGTCACCGCAAAGAATACGACCGTATCTATCTGCATGGTAACGTTATCCTTTGTGATAACGGGCTGAGGCTTGAAGTCTACGACCTGTTCCTTGATGGAGACCTTCTTTACGACCTTGTCGATAAGAGGTACAACGTAGTGAGGGCCTGTGTGCATCTCATCTCTGAATGCGCCGAGCCTTTCAACGACCCAGACCTGCGCCTGAGGGACGATCTTTATTCCCGAAAGGAATATGAGGATGAGGACGATCACCAGTCCGATAAGTAAATATTGCATAATACCCTTCCCTTCTCTGACCCTTGCGGTCAGTCAGCTATTCTAACAGATAAAGTAGCAGAGCCCTTATCCACGATCACGACGGGCGTGCCGACCTTTATGACGCTGCCGTCTTCAGAATGAGCGCCCCAGTCAACGTCGCCGAGCTTCACACGGCCCGTACCCTTGGCGGGGTCTATCTCCTCCACTACAAAAGCCGTCCTGCCTACATCGTTCTCTCCGTTGGTAAATACATAGGAGGACTTGGGCATCAGCTTCCTTATGAGGGGCTTTGTCAGTGCCATCGCCAGTATGGACACACCCACAAAGATCAACAGCTGTATTATGAGGGGCAGATCAAGTGCCGCCGCAATAGCCGCCGCAAACGCTCCCACACAGAACCATACCGATACGAGCGCCGTAGTCACTGCTTCGGCTACCGCCGCCACGATCAGCACAAGTATCCACAAAAACATCATCAGCATAATCTCACCTCTTCTTAAAGTCCGGTTCATTTACTGATGATATTGTAACATAACTTGGAAACGATTTCAAGTCTTTTAGCGTTTTCTAATTTAATTCTAATAAAGCAAAAACCCTCTGCCGACGGCAGAGGGTTTTACCATCTCTTACGATACAGTGATATAGTAAGGACCGCCTGCGGTGATATCAAATGTGATAGTGCCCTTGTCGGATACCTTGGTTCTGTAAACGGGAGTGAGGGAGTTCTTAGCTTCGTTGTAGCGGTATACCTGAGCGGTAGAACCTGCACGAAGAGCGCTTACCTTGACGGTAACGGAAGCCTCACAGCCTAAGCTGTCAAAGGAAGTGGTAAGACCGAGCTGATAGCCTGCGGACGCACCCTTGAGAGCCTTCTTCTTGAGAGTATTGGGGATGTAGTTGATGTTGTACTCAACGAGGGGAGAGATAGCCTTGGCCTCGGTGATGTTCCTGCCGTTTATGCTCCATACAGCGCCGTTGTCGCAGGTGAATACGAGATAAACGTTCTTGCCCTTTACAGCGGAAAGGATCTCAGCAGGAATGGTCTGAGCGCCGTTGAGGGTGATGTACATATTGTATCCGGCCTTAGCTTCCTTAGCGTACTTGGTAAGGTCAGCCCAGCCGTTGTAGCTCTTGGCATTGGTGATGTAAGGAGTACCCTTGGTGATCTCCTTCTTGTTGTCCTTGTCTACCTGAGACTTGGTCTTGAATCCCATGTAGCTGAAGTAGTTGGCATCAGAGTAGTAGTAGGGATTCCATGTGAGGGAACCGTAGCCGTAGTCATAGCCGTAGAAGTAAGGCTCATAGGAATATCCGTAGTAGCCGTAGGAATAGGGATAATAGTATGTGTTGTAGGTGTAGGGATAATATACACCGTTCACATAGTATCCGTTGTTGTAATTATAGTAATAGCTGTTGTAGGGATAGTACACCCCGTTGTAGTAGTAACCGTAGGGAGTATATCTGTAAGTAACAGTGGTAGTGGTATTGGACTTATCGGTGGTCGCAGTGGTCTTGATCTCGCTTGAAACTGCGGCAGCGGCAGCCGATGTGGATGTAGTGCCTGATGTATAGGGATTGGATGCTACCTGATCTGCGGAAACAGCGATCCCCATCTGAGCAGCCATAAGTGCGGCAGCAGCCACAGCGGTCATCTTTTTGATTTTCATATGTACAGCTCCTTTTTCATTTGAATTAGCTCATACTCTTCCCCCCGGGGAACATAAAAGAGTATAAATCTACCATTATTTTAGCACATCTTTACGGAAAAATCAATAGGTAAAAAGAATTTTTTTGGTGAAATAAATTACAAACTGTTAACAGGCAGGCTGAGCCTGCACCCCATTCGTTGATTTGTTTTTGTTGGACTTATGCAGCACGGCTCGACCATTTAGCAATGGAGAGAAAACATAATGAACATATCAACAAAGGAAAGTTTTCGCATAATGCGTCAAAAAGAAAATTATTAAGAGAAAAAATCGGGAAGAGGGTTGGGTAAGGGAAAGAGAGTGCAGAGGGAAAACCATAAGGGAAGGGGGAAAGCCCGATTTTTTGTCGGATTTTATTTTTCCCCCTTCCCTTTTGGTTGTCCCTTTGCTCCCATGGAAGCAGGAATACAAGCCGACCCCTGCTGTCAAGTCAAGAACAAAGCAGGCTGAGCCTGCACCCGTTCGGTCGGCAGTGCCGACAGCCAATTCGTTGATTTATTTATGTTGAACGGTCGTAATACGGCACGACCAATTGAAAATAAAAACAGCAAAGAAAAGTTTCCGCATAATGCGGCAAAAAGATAATCGTTAAGAGAAAAAATCGGGAAAGGAGTTAGGTAAAGGAAAGAGAGTGCAGAGGGAAAACCATAAGGGAAGGGGGAAAGCCCGATTTTTTGTCGGATTTTATTTTTCCCCCTTCCCTTTTGGTTGTCCCTTTGCTC
>JAFUHM010000064.1 GCA_017468865.1 Oscillospiraceae bacterium
ACTACCACGCAGTGGAGTGGAACTGGATGAGGTAAAAGATTGTCTGCTACATGGGAATTATAGACAGCCTATTGGTGAGAATCAAAGAAGTCAAATGTTTTATAATAATATGTCTGCAGTTACGATCAACCCTGATACAGGAATAATAATTCAATGCAATCCGAGAATGAGGTGATAACATGAAATTTGTTTTTGAAAAACAGGCGTTTGACGCTTTAAAAGCTTTGGATTTCAGCAGTGTAAAATCATTAATGATTTTGAAAAGGCGCAGTGATACAATAGTTTCGATAAACCCCGATGATTATGAAGAGTTTGAATTGAGCTTCACAGAACAAATCGTGTTGAAAGGCTTAACCGATGACCAGGAGCATTGCACGGAGTTCGGCAAAAAGCTGTATCAGATATATGACGATATGATCGCACAGGCGAGTGAGTATTTTGAAAAGAAGGATGCAGAATGATAAGTATTAACAAAAAGCAACGAACAGAGTGGGAAGGTTTATGGTATCATCCAGAGTACCACTCATACTCAAGTGTCGTGATAAATTTGTCACTATTGAGGAAGTTTAAGGGCAATGTGAGAATAATCGCAAGGAAGAACAGATATCATATAAGCGGAGAAAACACGCCCAATATGCAGTTTATGATTTGCGATACTGATTATCCAGCTGCTAAGTATCCTGAACTTTTTGAGGATGAAGAGCCTGAAATCAGTGACGATTATATCAAAAGCATACCGAGCGAAACAAGACCCGGCGAAAGAAAGTGGTATACCGAAGAAGAAGTGTATGAGTGTATTCGTGGAGCTGTTGAAGATGCAAACAGAGGCTGCACAGACCCATATGACCACTTAATAGGGGATTTTGTAGACGCCAGATGCAACAAGGAACAGGCAAAGGAATAGACAAAGTGAGGGGGATGAAAATGGAACTGACACATGACCACTTCACTGTAATATACAAGATTCTCTCGGCTCTTGAAGCGAACATGGACACAGGGCAGCCGATAGACACCAAGCTGTGGAAACGCTCAGGCTCTGGGCATATCCGAACAAAGATTTGCTGCATATCTTGAAATGCTCTCGGACAGCGGATACATCAAGGGCGTGGAATTCAGAAACTACATGAGGACGCCTGTATTATGCTATGAAAACGCCAAGATAACGCTCAAAGGGCTTGAATATCTTGCAGAGAATACGCTTATGCAGCGGGCATATAAGGCGGTAAAGGGAATAACCGATTTAATACCGTAAAGATGTCCTTGAATGTCCTATTCTGAATGTTGTACAATATAATCAGGTCAAAGCGCATAGCTGACGGCTGTGCGCTTTTTTGTATACGAAAGGACGGATGGCATGAATACTGAGATGCTTCGGGCGGCATTTGACGACCTGCCTGCGGACAGCGGCTTCTATGCGGAGATAGACCGATGGACGGCGGTGTATGAGGGAAAAAGAGCGGCATCGTTTTGTGTCTGTAAGATTTTCAGTTTTGCACTTGATTTGTGATGAAATATGATGTATAATATATCATACTAAACTAACGGAGCATGGATATGAGCTTTTCAAAGCATATGAGAATTATTGCGGCAGCCGCCGCAGGTGTACTGATCATGACGGGATGCGGAGCAAAGGAACATGATGCCGCATTTTTTGCGATGGATACCTATATGCAGGTGAAGACCTACGGGAACGAGGATGTCAGTGCGGATATAGAGGAACTGGTGAGAGCTTTGGAAGACGACCTGTCAGTCACGGATGAACAGAGCGATGTATATAGGCTTGACCATGAGGGGGAGTTTGGCGTATCGGATGATGCTTATGAGCTGATCGGGACATCACTTGACATCAGCAGAAGGACTGACGGCGCATTGGATATGACCGTTTATCCCGTTCTCCGTGCATGGGGATTTACCTCCTCAACAGGGTACAGAGTGCCGGCAGAGGATGAGATATCCTCCCTCATGGAGTATGTGGATTACCGCAGGGTCGATATATCCGAAAGGACGGTGCGGCTGCCTGAGGGCTTTATGATAGACCTGGGGGCAACTGCTAAGGGATATACGGGAGACAGGATATGCGCCCTCCTTGCGCAAAAGGATATCACATCGGCAATGATCGACCTTGGCGGAAATATCACCGCATTAGGTACAAAGCCGGACGGAAGGCCTTGGAAGGTGGCTGTAAGATGTCCGTATGAGGAAGGGTATATCTGCACCCTTGATATATGCAATATGTCGGTCATAACTTCAGGCGGGTATGAGAGATATTTTGAGGATGAGGACGGCAATGAGTATTGCCATATCATAGACCCTGCAAGCGGTCATCCTGTCAGAAACGGGATACTCTCCGTAACTGTGGCAGGGGAGAACGGCACTCTCTGTGACGGGCTTTCTACGGCATACTATGTCATGGGGGCGGAGAAGGCGGTGCAGAAGTGGCGGGAGTACAAGGATCATGAAATGATCATCATTACGGATGATAACTATATGCTTGTCACTCCCGGACTGGAAGATATCATAACTGTAACGGATGACAGATACACTTTAAAGGTCATAGATGATGAAGACTAAAACGTGGATAGCCATTATCGCCGTTCTGTTCGCTGTGTGCGCCGTGATGTCGGTGCTCATATTCACACGGAAAGGCCATGTGGCAAAGGTAGTCCTTGATGGCAGGGTGATACGGACAATAGACCTTGATGCGGTCACAGAGGAGTATTCATTTGAAGTCAGGGGTGAGGGGACAAATGTCATCCGTGTCAGACCAGGTGCGATATGTGTCAGCGATGCGGATTGTCCCGACAGGATATGTGTTGCGCACGGCTGGGAATCATCGGGCGGTGCGCCTGTCGTATGCGCACCTAATAAACTGGTGATAACCATATCCGATGAGGATATAGACGGGGTGACGTTCTGATGGCCAAACGTATTGCCAGAGACGGGGTGCTGCTTGCACTGGCTCTCATATTATACGCAGTTGAGGCGCAGATACCTTCGCCTGTGCCTGTTCCGGGCGTGAAGCTGGGGATATCCAATATAATAACCTTAGCTGCGATGTTCTGCATAGGGCCTGCCGATGCTCTGTGCATACTTGTGTGCCGCATCGTTATGGGGCAGATGTTTGCAGGCAATGCAGTCTCGCTTATCTATGCCGTGAGCGGCGGACTTCTCTCATATTTAGTGATGTATATGCTGCATAAAGCGGTGACGCATAAGCAGATATGGGTGTGCAGCGTGTTTTCTGCGGCGGCTCATGGTGTGGGACAGATACTTTCTGCGGCGATGGTGATGAAGACTACTGCGGTATTTATCTATATTCCGTTCCTTGTTTGTTCAGGGATAATTACAGGACTGTTCACAGGCTTGTGCGCAGGGTTTGTTATCGCTCGGATAAACAACAATATTAAATGACAAGAGGGGCTGTACAGCCTCTCTTTTTATGCAAAATAACTATTGACAATGCGCCGACTTTGTAATATAATCAAAAATGTCGGTGAAAGGAGTTAGGTATAACTAACTCATGAACATCTGAACATCGATATCAATGATCAAAGGTAAGTGCCGTCAGAGTATATCTGACTGAACTGACCGATTTTTGAAATGGGTGAGTCAGCCACGGCTAACTGTACGGGAGTGTACGGTGGTTAGATGTGGTTAACTACATATGTGCGGCAGTTACTGTCGTCTAACTCAAACTGAGGTTCGGTTAGCTGTGCTTAACATGAAGAGAAAGCTTCTGTCTGCGGCGCTGTCGGTCACATTGGTCTCAATGGCGGGATGCAGAGCGATGTCAGGCGATGAACGCATAGCTCACGGCTTGCGTGAAGGACTTATGGGTCATTCAAGATCCATCACTATCAATTTTGAGAGCCGTGATGATCTTTCCGATGACCTTGCCGATGTGACTGCGGACTATATGGAAAAGGCGATGGCGGAGAGCGATGACCCCAAAGGCGGTGACTACATTCGCTATCAGAACGGCGGCTATACAGCCGACTTTTCCGTGAGCGGCACGGGACCGTACAGCTATTCGATAAGGATCACTCCTAAATACTACGACTATCTCGAACAGGAACAGCGCACGGATGAGACTGTGAGCCGCCTGATGGATGAGCTTGACCTTGAAGATGCGTCCGACCTTGAGAAGATGACCGCAGTATATGACTATATCTGTTCTCATGTGACATATGACAGGGTACACGCAGGCAATGGATACTACTATCTGCGCTCTACCTGTTACAGTGCTCTTGTCAGGGGCACGGCTACCTGTCAGGGCTATGCTGTCGCTGTTTACCGTCTGATGAAGGAATGCGGCATAGAGTGCCGTGTTGTCACAGGCAGAGCGGCAGGGGAAGATGCTCCTCATGCGTGGAATATAGTTAAGCTCGGCGGAGAGTTCTACTTCCTGGATGCCGCATGGGACAGCCAAAGGGAAGAGCATGACTACTTCCTTAAAGGAATGTCCGATCTTGAAGGACATGAGCTGTCGGAGGAGTTTATGACGGATGAGTTCATGAAGGCTTATCCTATTGCCGAAAACGGCATTATATCTTGATCTGTATCCGTGCTGTGCATGGATATGCGAAAGGAGATCTGTATGAAACAAAAGAGCAGTATGATCCCCATGATCATTGTTACTGCTATGGTAGTGCTCCTGCTCCTGCCTGCACTCAAGACGATCTTTTCGTCAAAGGATGACAGCTCGGGTGCGGTCATTGCGGCTGATACCGAATACTTCCTTACATGGGAGGAATATGTGGCAGGGCACGGGATCTCGGACTGGAACTGGAACGATGCGGCTGATGCCATCGAGAAGGTGGCGATTCATGCTGCCGATCTTTACGAGGGCGGCGACAATGCCACGGCGTATGAATATGCAAAGGCTACCTACTGGGGCTATTATGAGACGACCGGCTTTGAAAGAAATACTATGACATATATCTCGGGCTCGAGAGTCAGCAGTGTTGAGCTTCAGTTTACGACTCTGAGAAAGGCCGTAAAGAAGGATCTCGGTGTTGAAACAGTCCGTGCGGAGGCTGAAAAGCTCTCGCAGATGCTTCACGAAGATGCCCTTACGCTCAGCCCTGAGGGCAGGATTGCAAAGGTCGGTACAGCTTCTTCCTCTGCTGCTGATACTCAGAAGTCAGCCGGAAGCAAGGCGGCTACATTTGCCGGAGCCTTCGGCATCATCCTCAGAGAAGGACTGGAAGCTATACTCGTTGTCGGCGCTATTGCCGCCTATCTGAATAAGGCAGGCAAGAAGAAAGAAATTATCCCTGTGTATATCGGTGCAGGCTTTGCGGTGATATGCAGCTTCATAATGGCGGGCATCCTTGCCTGGCTCAAGGCTATCAATCCCGAGACCACCATGTCACAGGAGATCATAGAGGGCTTTGCGGCTTTGCTTGCGGTGGTAGTTCTCTTCTATGTATCCAACTGGATGGTATCAAAGGCGGAGGCTTCCGCCTGGGAAGGATATATCAAGGAGAAGGTTGCAGATTCCGCAGAAAGAGGGAATATGTTCGCCCTTGCCTTCACCGCATGGCTTGCGGTGTTCAGAGAAGGAGCCGAAGTCATCCTCTTCTATCAGCCTATGCTTGGCGAGGGCAATCCCGGGATGGTATGGGCAGGATTTATCGTTGGATGCGTAGTGCTTGTAGGTGTGTTCTTCCTGATGAAGTTCCTGTCGGTCAAGCTCCCTCTCAAGCCTTTCTTCCTTGCAACGAGTATCCTCATGGCATTCATGACGATATGCTTCCTCGGGGCAGGCATCAAGGAGCTCATGGAGGGCGGCGTATTCGACGATTATGCATTTATGCTGTCAAGCCCGTCATGGCTCAGCTGGATACCCTACAATGATGTGCTCGACGTATTCGGCATATATCCGCTTGCGGGAACGATTATACCGCAGATCATTCTGCTTGTGATAACTGTTGTTACCTTCGTGTTCTGGCTCAGGAACAACAAGAAGACGCAGGCAGCTTAAAACAGGTCTTATCTGCCGATGAACACTCTGAGGCAGTTGACATAACACTTATTCGCTACTCTGGAAGGAGATCAGATCATGAAGAAGACGATTGCACTTATCGGTGCGCTGAGCATGCTCGCACTTTCTGCGTGCGGCTCTACTGCTACTGATACCGCTGCTACACAGGCTACGACCGCAAGCTCTGCTGAAGTAGTTACTGAACAGGCTGCTGCTGAAGAGGCAGGCTTTACCGAGTTTCCCATATTTGAGGATGAGGAAGTCGGATTTATGAACGTATCCGCTGTATATTTCCAGCCCGTTCCCATGTCCAACGGAAATGAGAACATTGAGGACTTCAACATTCACCTTGAATGTGACGTTTCCGCTCTTGAGAACAAGCTCGGCTACGGCATGGGTGACTGGGTTCCTTACCTCACAGTTGACTACAAGGTAGTAGGCAGCGCAGGCGATACTGCTGCTGAGGGTACATTCATGGTAATGAGCGCATCTGACGGCCCTCACTACGGTGCTAACATCAAGCTTGACAAGGCTGATACCTATGAGGTAACATTTACTTTCCACAGCCCCGAAGAGAACGGATACCTCATCCATACCGATGCTGAAACAGGCCCGGGCGGTACATTTGATGAATACTTCAAGGACGGCAATCTCAGCGTTACAGTCGGCGGCTGGGAATATACTCCTCAGGAGTGGAACTGATCCGTATAAGTTGTCTGCACAGCCAACGCCTGAAAACGGCGTTGGCTTACTGTGCTTTTTATCCGGGGTCGGATGTCAGAGATATAAGCCGACGTTTTAGACAAAACTCATGCGGAAATTCGGCATATATTTGTGACTTTCGACTGCCTGTGATGATCTGCTTCAGGAGGAATGAAATGCTTAAATTTTTTATAACCGTGACCAAGGATCTTGTGAGTGCGGCTATACTTATAGGTATGCTTTATGCCTTTATACCCCGCATCTGCGACAGGGAAACGGGGAGAAATACGGGAAGGACGATACTCTCCGCAGGCACCTGTCTGGGTGCGGCTGTGGCGGTCGTCATTGCCGTGCTCAAGAATACCACAAAAGTGATAGACAAGACGGGCGGCACGGGAATGTGGAATGTGTATATATTCTCTGCTTCTCTTGCAGCTATGCTCCTGTTCTGGGTGATGTACGGCATCTTCGGGAAGAAAACGGGCGGCAAGGCGAAAACTGTTATCGCTGTGTGCGGTGCGGTCATGTCCCTCGCTTTCATCGCATATGCTCTGCCGAGCGTGCTCGGATATCCTTTCAACTTCAATCTGGGCGGCGAAAGCGTACTGTCAACAGCGTTTATTTACAGGTTCGTGGGGTATCTTTTCGGCATAATACTTGGTATACTGCTCTTTCTTGCCGTATATCAGTGCTCAAAAAGAATGTCTGACAAGGAATGCTTTGTGTTCCTTTCCATAGCACTGTTTATAAACGGTTTCTGGCAGTTTGCCAAGATAGTTCAGGTGCTCCATGCCAAGAGGATCATTTCAGGCCATTTCTGGTTCACGCTGGCAAGGTACAGCTCCAATTACAGCGACTTCTTCATTTACGCTATGCTTGCAGTCGGTGTCATCATGCCTGTGATGCTTGTGATAAGGAGCATGAATGTAAAGGAGCCGTACTCCAATCCCGCGCAGCACCGCAAGATACGAGCAAAATGGCGCAATACCCGCAGATGGTCGGTCCTCTACGCTTTCTGTCTGGTGATGGTAGTACTCAACCTCACCGCATTTACAGCCATAGACAACAAGGTAGTGGAGCTTTCTCCCGTGGAGGAATGTGAGATCCGTGACGATGCGCTGTACATCCCCTTTACTCAGGTGGAGGACGGACATCTCCACAGATTTGCCTTCACCACGCCGGATAATATCGCAGTAAGGTTCATAGTCATCAAGAAGCCCAATTCCTCCGCATACGGCATAGGCCTTGATGCCTGCGACATTTGCGGTGAAACGGGATACTACGAGAGAAACGGACAGGTAGTGTGCAATCTGTGCGATGTGGTCATGAATATAAATACCATCGGTTTCAAAGGCGGATGCAATCCCATCGTCATTGATTATAAGGTTGAGAACGGCTACATAATAGTACCCAAGTCCACTCTGATCGAGCATCAGGATGAGTTCAAATAAGGGGGAGAGCAAGTGTTTTTCAGAATGATAAAGGGTGCTTTCACCCGTCAGTGGAAAAAGATGATGATGATCGCACTTACAGTGGCGCTTGGTTCATCCCTTGCCACCGCCATGATAAATGTCATGATGGATGTAGGGGACAAGGTAAACCAGGAGCTCAAGACCTACGGTGCAAATATCACCGTCGTTCCCAAGTCATCATCAGTCGTGAATTCCCTCTATGAAATAGAGGGTGCAGATACACAGGCGTATCTGCTTGAATCGGAACTTGGGAACATAAAGACTATATTCTGGGCATTCAATATCGTTGATTTTGCTCCCTTCATCGATACCAAAGCGGAACTGGGCGGCGAGCAGATAAGGCTTGTGGGGACATGGTTCGATCATCATCTTGAACTTCCCACGGGTGAGACTCTCAATACAGGCGTTCAGAACCTTCGTACATGGTGGGACATCACCGAGGGCGAGTGGCTGAGTGAACGCACTTGGGACAAGGACACGGATCCCGTCATGGTGGGTGAAGCCCTTGCAAAGAGGATGTCGCTCCACAGCGGAGATACGGTCACTCTTTCCACATTGTCGGGCAATAAGGACTTTGTGGTAGCGGGAATATATTCATCCGGCGATGAAGCGGATGATGAGATGTTCGCACCTATGGATACGGTACAGCTGTTGTCGGACAAGGACGGCTATCTTTCGAGCATAGAGGTCAGCGCCCTTACCACCCCTGATAACGAGCTTGCGATAAAGGCGGCAAAGGATCCCGGTTCTCTTACCATATCGCAGTATGAAACATGGTACTGCACTGCTTACTGCAGCTCCATCTGCTATCAGATACAGGAAGTCATCACCGATTCGGTGGCTTCTCCCGTGCGTCAGGTGGCGGATTCGGAGGGTGCCATCCTTGAAAAGACGCATCTGCTGATGCTCCTTATCACCATCCTGAGCCTTGTGGGGTCTGCGCTGGGCATCACCAACCTTGTCACTGCAAGCGTGATGGAGCGAAGCAACGAGATAGGACTTCTGAAGGCGATAGGTGCGACCAACGGAGCGATATCCGCACTGGTGCTTTCCGAGATAATGCTCACCGGAATCGTGGGGGCAGCCGTGGGATACTTTGCGGGCTTCGGATTTGCGCAGATAATAGGTCAGACGGTCTTCGGCTCTTCCATAGAGATGAAGCTGTTCGTCATCCCCATAGTTGCGGTGCTTGTGATAGCTGTTGTACTGGTGGGATCTCTTCCTGCCATAAGGATGCTGCTCTCCCTGCGCCCTGCTGAGGTGCTCCACGGAAGATAAACACGACCCTCATATAGGCGGCATCTTCGCTTGCTGCCTGCTTTGAGGACAGCTTTGGATACTGATAGGTGTAAGGTGTAATATGACTAAAAGGAAAATGTTTTTCCGCATGATAACTGCATCGCTTATGCGGAGACGGTCGAGAATGGTAGTGGCTCTGCTTGCCATATCGGTGGGCGCTGCCATACTTTCGGGACTGGTGACTATATACTATGATGTTCCCCGACAGATGGGCGCACAGTTTCGCAACTACGGTGCAAACATGATACTCGTTTCCTCGGGAACTGATACGGAGTTTGATCTTGATGCGGTACAGGATGCGGTATCGCTGATAAGCGGTGATGAGCTTGTAGGCGTGACTCCATACAGGTATGAGACGGTAAAGATACACGATCAGCCTGTGGTCGCCGCAGGAACGGACATGAACGGCGCACGGACCACAAGCCCTTACTGGCACATAGAAGGTGAATGGCCCGCAGAAGGGCAGGCGCTCGTCGGGAAGACAGAGGCAGAACACCTCGGGCTCAAAGTCGGAAGTACATTCAATGTGACGTACAGCGGCGAAGGCGATGAGGAAGTGACCGATGACTTCGGCACGGATATGACTGTTTCGGGCATTCTTGAAACGGGCGGTTCTGAGGAGGACTATATCTATATTTCCCTTGATGAACTTGAGGAGATCGCAGGAGACGGCAGTCTTGACATTGCTGAGGTCAGCGTATCTGCGGTAAAGGAGAGCCTCAACGACTATGCCGACCGCATAAATAATGCGGATCTTGGCGTGTCTGCACGCCTTGTCAAGAGAGTTACATCATCGGAGAGCAGCGTCCTTACCAAGCTTCAGGCACTGGTGCTCATCGTGACCATCGTGGTGCTGGTGCTTACCATGATCTGTGTGGCTACCACTATGACGGCGGTAGTTACCGAGAGACGCAGGGAGATAGGACTCAGAAAAGCCCTCGGAGCATCCGACGGCAGCATCATAGGCGAGTTTATGGGCGAGGGCGTGATGCTGGGTATCATAGGCGGTATACTGGGGGCTGTGCTCGGATTTGTGTTTGCGCAGTTTATCAGTATGAATGTATTCAGCAGTTCCATCAGTTTCAGACCGTTGCTTCTGCCCGTTACGGTGATAGTTTCGGTCGCAGTTACGGGACTTGCGTGCCTGAGCCCTGTGCGCAGTGCCATAGATGTTGACCCGGCCCTTGTGCTGAAGGGTGAATGACCACGAATTATAAGGAGATAATATGAGCCTTTTACAGTTGAAGAATATTTCAAAGATATACGGTGAGCTCAAGGCGCTTGATGATGTGAGCCTTGAAGTGGAAAACGGAGAGTGGCTCGCCATCATGGGACCTTCCGGTTCAGGCAAGAGTACGCTGATGAATATAATCGGATGTATGGACAAGCCCTCCGTGGGCGAGGTCATACTTGACGGCAGGGACATAGCAAAAGAGAGCGACAAAGGCCTTACCGAGATACGCAGGGAGAAGATAGGACTTATCTTCCAGCAGTTCCATCTTGTAAACTACCTTACCGCCGTCGAGAATGTCATGGTGGCACAGTATTATCATTCCCTGCCCGATGAGAAGGAGGCTCTCGAAGCACTTGAGAGAGTGGGTCTTGCAGACCGTGCGAAGCATCTTCCCAGCCAGCTTTCGGGCGGCGAGCAGCAGAGAGTATGTATCGCAAGGGCGCTGATAAATCATCCCGAGATAGTGCTTGCGGATGAGCCTACGGGAAATCTTGACGAGGCAAACGAGAACATAGTGATAGATATTTTCAAGCAGCTCCATAATGAGGGGACTACGCTGATAGTCGTCACCCATGACCCCGAGGTGGGAGAAGTGGCTCAGAGGATGATCGTGCTCGACCATGGAAAGATAAAGACTGACCGTGTAAACCCCGATTTCGGGAAATGAGGATAATATGAAGAAGATATTTATAATTGCGGCTGCCGCTCTTATGCTCACTGCCTGCGGCAGCAGCTACAAGGACGGCACCTACGAGGGCAGAAGTGAGATCAGAGAGGGCAATGAGGGCGGCTACGGCGACGGATACGGCGTGGTGAAGCTGACCATAAAGGACAATACCATTACCGCCTGCGAGTATAAGACATACCAGACAGACGGCACTCTCAAGGATGAAGAATACGGCAAACAGAACGGCGAGATAGCAAATGCCGATTTCTACAACAAGGCTCAGCGACCCGTAAAGGCGTGCGACCAGTATGCGGCAGACCTTGTGGCAAACGGCAAACTCGATGCGGTGGATGCAGTATCGGGCGCAACGATAACCTACGATGAATTCAGAGAAGCGGTAAAGGACGCATTGAGACAGGCTAAGTAACGGGAGGCGGTACTTTTGATCATGAGGCATATTGCGGTGTCGGCAGTCGGGCTCGTCATATGTTTGGGAGTACCGTTTCTTTTCTTTGCAAAGGGGCTGACTGTTTCGCCCGACGCTGTCAGCAGCGCTACACAGATCATCACTGATTCTCCGTCGGGAGACTTTGTGATATATCTCAACAGTGACAGATCTCCTGAGACACTTGCAGACTGGACCACCTTCTTTCAAGGCGGTGACGGCGGTGTCATCATGGAGGATCTGAACTGCCTTGTCTGTTCGGGAGACAGTGCAGCCCTTGAAATGGCTCGGGTATATCAGTCAAGGCTGCCCGAAAACCAGATGACGATCCGCTCGGAGGATACACTGATGACCATTACCCTTGTGGAGAGCGGACATTTCGATGCGGCGGTATTTACGGATGAGATCGTCTCATCCAGGAAGGTATCCATCGGTGATACAGTGACAGTAATAAGGATCAGCGGGAGTGAGTGACATGAGAAGAGCGAACACCATAATTGCGGCGGCAATACTGATACTGTTCATTATCCACGGCGTATTCGGTGCATATCAGATGATGGGCCTCGGATACGTCAATATAAAGTGGCTCGCCTATGTAATGGTAGTTCTTATAGTCGTCCATGCGGTCATAGGATTCTACCTTTCGGCAAAGACACACAAGATACAGAAGAAGTCCGGTGTGGAGTATAAGGCACAGAACAGGCTTTTCTGGGCAAGGCGGGACAGCGGCATAGCTATCATGCTGTTCCTTGCGGTGCATTTCATCTCCTTTACTCACAATACCGATGATGGTGCAAGGCTGTACAGATTTGACACGTTCAGGCTCATTGGCAATATCCTGCTTGTGGTGAGCGTGGGGCTCCATGTGCTTACCAATATAAGACCGCTGATGATATCCCTCGGCATCAAGAAGGCTGGCAGTATCCTTGCAGACGTGCTTTTTGTGATGTCGATCGTGCTCATAGTAATGGCTGTGGGATTTATCGTTTACTTCATCAGATGGAACGTGATGTGAGGTATCGCTATGGACAGGATCAATATAGCAGGAGCGGGGATAGCGGGACTTTCGGCAGCGATCGCCTTAGCCGAGAAGGGGATACCTTCACTGCTCATTTCCGTACAGCCCTCCGAGAGGGCGCAGTCTGTCATGGCAGAGGGCGGAATCAATGCCTGCCTTGACACCATGGGAGAGCATGACACCGTGGAGGAGCATTTCAGGGACACCATGAAGGGCGGCGTATTCATAGCCGATGAAGATGCGGTGCGTTCTCTCACGTCCCATGCTCCCGAAATGATAGACTTTCTCGAGAGGATAGGCGTCCCGTTCAATCGTGAGAACGGTCATGTGATACAGCGCAATTTCGGCGGACAGAAGAAGAAACGGACGGCATTTGCCAGAAGCAGCACAGGAAAGATCATAATGAGTGCCCTCATAGATGAGGTGCGTCGTTATGAGGCGGCAGGGCTTGTCCGCAGGCTGTGTCATCATAATGTGACGGGAATAGATATACGGAGAACGGACAGCGGCCTTTCATGTGAGGGGCTGTGGCTGTGCGACACCTACACGGACAGGATGTATTACAGCAGGGGACACGTCATTGCCGCATGGGGCGGCATGAACGGTCTGTTCCCCGGGCATACTACGGGCACTGCCGCAAATACGGGCAGACTTACGGCGGATGTATTCCTCAGGGGCGTGACTCTGTCAGACCTTGAATTCATCCAGTACCATCCGACTACGGTGGATATCGGCTCCAAGCGTCTGCTGCTGACTGAAGCCGCAAGAGGAGAAGGCGGAAAGCTGTTTATAGAACGGGACAGGAAGCCATGGTATTTCATGGAGGAGCTTTATCCCGAAAGCGGGAGCCTCAGTCCGAGAGACGTGGTTTCCCGTGAGATGTACAGGGTATGTCAGCGTGATGACTGCAAGCCTCCGGTATATCTTGACATGAGGATGATAGATAAGCCCACATGGGAAAGCAAGCTGTCCGACCTGCGGTCATGGATAATATATCATCTTGGCACGGATCCCGTAAAAGAGCCTGTCGCCGTATCACCGGGCATACATTTCTTCATGGGCGGCATAGATGTGGATAAGCGGCACCGTACCGATGCCGTAGGCCTCTATGCGGCAGGAGAGTGTGCCTGTCAGTATCACGGTGCAAACAGGCTGGGAGGAAACTCTCTGCTTGGTGCATTATGGGGAGGCAGACAGGCGGCATATACTGCGGCGGAAGAGACAGGCGAATGTGAGAACGGAGAGCCTGCTGCTGTCGGGGAGAGTGAGGGCTTTGACGTGACCGCATACGATGCAGGTGCGGCAGAAATGTGCGGCATCCTTGTTTCGGGGCTTGGCATAGTCCGTGACGAACAGACCATGCGCAGTGCTCTGGACAGGCTGGATGGATTTGCGGATGCGCACAGGGATGACCCTCTCCATGCAGGGGCTGTACTCGGTCAGGCTATGCTCTTATCCGCACTTGCCCGCAGGGAAAGCAGAGGGGCGCACAGTCGGAGCGATCATCCCCAAAGGGATGACGAAAGATTCGGAAGAAGGACATATTGCAGATATAAGGACGGAAAGATACAGATCCAAATCTAATCTGTATCTGCGAACATAGAAACACAGTATATGCACTGTATATCCTGTGTTCTTCGGGTGACTGTATGGATTACGAAATTACGATACTAAGGCATAAAAAGGGCAGCGACAGATCATATTACCAGACTTTCGCCTATACCTCCGAGGGGAATGAGAATATAGCCGCAGTCCTGGACAGGATAAACCGCCCATCCATGACGGATATCGGCGGAGAGCCTGCGGAGCCCGTCAGATGGGAATGCAGCTGCCTTCAGAAAAAGTGCGGCGCCTGTGCGATGGTGATCAACGGCATCCCCTGCCTTGCCTGCGACAGGAAAATATCCGACTGCCCCGCAAAGTTCACCATAGAGCCTTTGCGCAAGTTCCCAGTGGTGGAGGATCTTATCGTTGACAGGTCATCCATGATGGATGAGCTCAGATCGCTGAATGTGTGGCTGAGCGGAGAAGCAAGGAGTTCCGATGACAACATGACCTGTTATGAGGCGTCGGTCTGTCTCCAGTGCGGATGCTGTCTGGAAGTCTGTCCGAATTTCTGCGCCGGCGGGGAGTTTGCGGGGATGTCTGCGGCAGTTCCCATGACAAGGCTTCTGCTTGAGATGGATAATAAGCAGGGGAAGGAACTGGCTTCATCCTATGTGAGAAATATCTTTGAAGGCTGCGGCAAGTCTCTTGCCTGCCGTGATATCTGCCCTGCGGGGATAGATATAGACAAGATGCTGATAAACTCCAATGCTGTTGCGGTATGGAGACGAAATAAACATAAGGTGGTAAAAAAATGAACAGAAAAATCAGTGTGACAGAAGTGATCCTCTGCCTGTTGAGTGTGTTTTTCCTTATCGGGAGCATATCCATATTCAATTCGTGCGGCCCAAAGGAAGACGGCAGCTTTATGCTCTGCCATTACGCAAACAATGTGGAAACGGGTATAGCAGCCGTACTTTCGGCGATCTCATTGATAAGGATATTTCTCCCCGACATCAAGGTAAAGGCAGGCATGGCAGTCTCCATGATACCCGTTTGTGTTTTGGGAATATTGATCCCGGGACATCTGGTGCCGCTGTGCATGATGAAGGAGATGCGCTGCCATGCGGTCATGGCTCCTGCGGTGACGGTGTGTCTGGTGCTTGTCATTGCCGTATCCGTGATAGATCTGTTTGTGATTTCAAGGAGAGTGAGAAAGTGAGATTTGAAAGATCTCTGTCGATAAGCAACCTCCGCAGAAAGCCTGTAAGGACGGCGGCACTGGTGCTTCTCACCGCCTTTCTTTCATTTGCCGTTTTCGGCGGTTCTCTGCTTGTCTGCGGGCTCAGGAACGGTCTGTCGAGCTATCGCTCAAGACTTGGCGCTGATATTGTGGTCATACCCAATTCCGCCCGTTCCAAGGGGACGCTTGACTCCATCCTTCTTCAGGGTATACCCGGGTATTTCTATATGGACAGCTCTGTCCTTGACAAGGTACGGGAGATAGAGGGTGTGGAAGCGGCGGCGCCCCAGTTCTATCTTGCCTCCGCCAGTGCGGGCTGCTGTTCGGTGGCAGTGCAGATAATAGGCTTTGACCCGGATTCGGACTTTTCCATCCAGCCCTGGATAAGGGAGAACTATTCGGGGGATATCTCAGACGGAGATATCATCGTGGGCAGCAATATCACCGTTCCTGCAAACCGTATCCTCAGCTTCTACAATACCGACTGCCATATCGCCGCACAGCTTGCAAGCACAGGCTCAGGCCTTGACAATGCGGTCTATGCCAATATGAACACCATCAGGCAGATGATGTCAAATGCAAAGGAACTGGGTTTTGACTACTTTGACAGCGTGCCCGAAAATAAGGCTATATCCTCCGTCATGATAAAGGTTATGGACGGATATGACATCGACAGCGTGACCAATGACATAAACATCCATATCAGACGTGTGGAGGCTACCCGTTCACAGAATATGATATCAGGCATCGCTAACGGCCTATCCAAGGTGTCATCAGTAATAGGCGTACTTATAGCATTCATATGGATACTTGCGGTAGGGATACTTATGATAGCGGCCAATATGATATTCAATGAGAGAGTGAAGGAATTTGCCATCCTTCGGGTGGTGGGCATCTCACAAAAGAAGCTGTGTTCACTTGTATCGCAGGAGAGCCTCATCATATCCCTTGCAGGTGCTGCCGCAGGGATAGGGGCGGCAGCACTGGCAGTGTTCCCCTTCGGGACTGCCATTCGTCACAGCCTTGATCTGCCGTATCTTATGCCCGATGCGGTCACTGTGACAGTGATTATGTGTGCTGCCGTACTTCTTGCTGTGGTGTCAGGGCAGATGACCTCCCGTATATCCATCAGCAAGATAACATCACAGGAAACGGGCATACTGCTAAGGGACGGTGCGTGATGAGAGTAATTGCACAGGGGATATCCAAGGATTATTTCAGACAGCGCAGGGACAGCAATGTTTTCACTGCACTCTTTCCGACCGACATGACCGTATCGGAAGGGGAGATCGCCGCAGTAATGGGACGCTCGGGGAGCGGCAAAAGCACTCTCCTGAACATACTTGCGGGACTGCTCTCTCCCACCGCAGGAAAAGTGACCTATGATGATGCGGACATCTTCGCCATGTCCGATGATGAAAGATCGGTATTCAGGAATAAGCACATCGGTGTGATACCGCAGGTGCATACAGGGCTCCACAGTCTGAATGTACGGCAGAACATCATGCTTCCCTATGATATGTACGGCGAGAAATGCCCCGATGAAAGGATCGATGAACTGCTTGAAAAACTGGGGCTCATGACTCTTGCTGATGTGTACCCCGATGAACTTTCGGGCGGAGAGATGAGAAGGCTCTCCATTGCAAGAGCCCTTGTGAGAAGACCGGATGTGATACTTGCGGATGAACCGACGGGAGATCTTGACGGGGATAATACCCGTATCGCTATGGAGCTTCTTGCTCAGGCGGCAGGAAACGGAGCCTGCGTCCTGTTCGTGACCCATGATGATGAAGCAGCTGCCTATGCGCACAAGGTCTATCGCATGAGCCAAGGGAGAATAGAATGACGGGAGAAAGCTGCTTTCTCCCCAAGGACAGCATGACTGCCGCAAAAGGCACGGTCATGCTGTCCTTTCTGCTGTGTCACGGATAATGACCGGCAGGGATAAGAATTTTTCATTAGCCCTTGCAATTTATCAAATGATGTGGTATAATAGTTATGACTATGACGGCGCATGACCGTATCGTAGCCGTAACTATGACATTTGAATATGGAAAGGAATGGAGATAATGACTATCCAGAAGAAACTTGACGGGAATAAGCTTACTGTTGCGGTTGAGGGCAGAATAGACACCACTACCGCTCCTGATTTTGAGAAGGAACTCAAGGCTTCACTTGAGGGAGTCTCCGATCTTGTTATCGATTTCACGGCTGTTGAGTATATCTCATCTGCCGGGCTCCGTGTGCTGCTCTCCGCTCAGAAGATCATGACAAGACAGGGCTCGATGAAGCTTGTCGGTGTTAATTCGGATATTATGGAGATCTTTGAGGTTACGGGCTTTTCCGACATCCTCACCATCGAATGAGAACGGTCATCATGTAAGGTGCAGCCTGAAAGGATCGCTTATGAAGCAGCTTACTGTTGAGGCACTCAGAGAGAATCTGCCGCAGGTGCTCGGATTCATAGATGCCGAACTTGAAGGCGTCGGCTGTCCGATGAAGACGCAGATGCAGATCGACCTTGCGGTCGAAGAAATATTTGTCAATATCGCAAGCTATGCCTATCATCCCGATACGGGCGAAGCCACCGTCGGGATAGAGATCGAGGACGGGTCAGCTGTCTCCGTCGTTTTTACCGACAGCGGGATCCCATACGATCCTCTTGCAAAGGCTGATCCGGATGTCACGCTTTCAGCCGAAGACCGTGACATAGGAGGGCTCGGCATTTTTATGACCAAAAAATGTATGGATGATATCACCTATGAGTATAAGAACGGCATGAATGTTCTTTGTCTGAAGAAAGAGATCGGCCGATAGGCGGGGCAGAGGTAAGATATGATCAAGAAATACGGGCTCGTTTTCGGCGGTCTTCAGCAGAAGATCATAAATCTTGCACTTGCTGCGGCACTTCTGATATCTGTCATATTCGGCATTGCTGCCACCGCACAGAACAAGATCCTGTCTGAGGTGGTAGGAGAATCCGGGGAAGAACAGCGTTCGTCCATCTCCGCCATATCAAGTCAGACCATGAACGAAACTGTCAATGCGAGCCTTGCTAATTCAACTGCTTTACAGGCATATATCGCAAATGATATATTCAGTGATGTAGCGTGCAATGTGGAAGTCGTCCGAGGATTTGCGGAGGAACTGTTCGATCATCAGGATCAGCTCGTCAGACAGGAGATAAAGTATTCCATTGCCGACAATGACGGCATCCCGACTGTCCAGTATATGCACGAGATTGGTGCTGATGAGGATTCTGTCTATCTCGACACAGTCAGCAATATGGGGAATATGATACTTTCCATGTTTTCCGAGTCCGATAAGATAGACTCATGCTTTGTGGGTACGGTGGACGGGCATATCATCTTTGCCAACGACCGCTCCGCATCCTATGTCGATGACAAGGGCAGACCTGTCCGCATATTTGACGTGACCGGCAGAGAATGGTTCAAGGAAGCGGTGGAGAAGGGCGATATCGGATTTACTGCCGTTACATATGATGCGTATACGAATATCCCCACCCTTGTCTGCTATGCTCCGGTCTATCATAACGGGGAGATAGTGGCGGTCGTAGGAGCGGATGTGTTCCTTGACAATATTGTGGACTATGTTAATTCATCGAGTCAGTTCGGAGGCTTCATCTGTGTGTTCGACGAAGAGGGCAAAGTCCTGTTCTCTCCGCAGGAGAGCGGCCCGTTTGCAGCATATGTCCCGTCTTCGCCCACACAGCAGATACAGGACAAGGGTATCTCCGACTTTGTTGAGCGTGCGTCAGCAGGCCTTACGGGGGTGGAGGAACTCAGCATAGACGGGACAGAGTATTATGTTTCGGGTGCGCCCCTTTCGGCTGTCGGCTGGACAGTGGTATCCGTCCTTGACAAGAGCGTGACCAAGGCACCCGAGAAAGCCATGCTCGCAGAATATGAAAACATTACCGACAGATCCACATCCACATTCATGGACAAGCTGTCGTCTCTTACCAGGCAGACGGCACTGATGATGATAATAGCACTTGCGGTGTGCTATGTCATTTCCCTTACTATGGCAAACAGGATAGTCAAGCCTGTCAACTCCATGTCGAAGAAGGTAATGGAGATAGCGGGCACGTCCGAACCCTTTGAGATGTCTGAGATGTACCGCACATCAGATGAGATACAGGTGCTTGCCGAGTCATTTGAAGAGATGACCCACAAGAATATGGAGTATATCCGTCAGATAACGGATATCACCCGTGAGAAGGAGCGTCTCGGAACCGAGCTCGAGCTGGCACGCAAGATACAGGCGGATATGCTTCCGAGCATCTTCCCGGCTTTCCCCGATATGTCAGACGAGTTCGATGTGTATGCCACTATGACCCCTGCCAAGGAAGTAGGCGGAGACTTCTACGATTTCTTCCTTATTGACGAAGATCATCTTGCCATCGTCATGGCTGATGTCTCGGGCAAGGGCGTACCTGCGGCTCTGTTCATGATGATGTCGAAGATACTCATAAACAATTACGCCATGATGGGATCCTCTCCGGCCAGAGTACTCGAGCAGGCTAATGACACCATCTGCCAGAATAATGATGAGGAAATGTTTGTCACTGTCTGGTTCGGCATTTATGAGATACATACGGGCAAGGTCATTGCAGCCAATGCAGGGCATGAATATCCTGTCCTCAGATCGGCGGACGGCAGGTTTGAAGTGATGAAGGATAAGCACGGCTTTGTGGTCGGCGGTATGGAAGGTGTCAGATACAAGGAGTATGAATTCACCGTTGAGAAGGGCGGAGCACTTTTCCTGTATACTGACGGCGTAGCCGAGGCTGTGAACGAGAATGATGAGATGTTCGGCCTGGATAGAATGATCGATACGCTAAACTCCGATGAAAAAGGCGATCCTGTGTCTCTGCTTGGCAGTATGCACAGGTCATTAGACAGCTTTGTCGGCGGTGCCGACCAATTTGATGATATAACAATGCTTGCACTTGTTCATAAATAAGTGCAAAGGGAGGTCAATTATGAAGACAGATATATATACTTTGCAGAAGGGCGACAGTGATTTCCGCAATATCCCCGCTGCTGCCGAGAAGGTCGGCAGATACAATGAGCTTGATGCCAAGTCCGCACTCAGGCTCAGGCTCCTTTCGGAGGAAATGATCTGTATGCTTCCGCAGCTCCTCAAGTACGGCGACGGTTCATTCTGGATAGAGAACAACGGCAGAGACTACGAACTTCATCTGAAAGTTACTCCCGATGATGAGATAGAAATGGATGTGGATAAGATTCTCTCCGTTTCCAAGAGCGGCAAGAATGCGGCTGCAAAGGGCATTATAAACAAGATCGTCGTAGCGGTTGAGTATATGCTGTATGAGAATGCGAAGATCGCCAAGGATGACCCTTATTTCTACTCAATGGGAATGATGGATGACCCCATGTATATGATGGGATATAACGGCAGCATGGCATGGTCGCTCATGAGCTACAGGAACAACCTTGAAGGCAGCGATGAGGAGACAGAGCGTGAAGAGGCGTGGGACGAACTCGAAAAGTCCATAATAGCCAACCTTGCCGATGATGTGATCGTCGGTATCATAGGCGGTGTGATAGATATCACCGTCAAGAAAAAGTTCTGATAATCTGCGGATGGGGTACTTGTTACCCCATCCTCTGACATGGGGGATAATATGGACGAGAAACAGAGTATTTTCCGCAAGTCCGCTCCTAAGAAACTGAATTCTCCCGAACAGCTCAACGACTATCTGAAGGTGACCACGCCTTCCGTATGGATAGTGCTTGCTGCTGTCATGATCCTGCTTGCAGGATTTTTTATATGGTCTGCAAATTCCCAGCTTGAACACGTTGTCACTCTCAGTGCCAATGTGGAAAACGGTAAGCTCACAGCTGTCATCGTATCGGAAGACAGTTCTTCCGCTGTCAGGAGAGGACAGACGATCCATGTCCTGGACGATGAGGGGACGGATCTTCATGTCGATGAGATATCCCGTGATCCTGCCGGCAGAAAGGTAGCCTGTGCGCAGACAGACCTTCCCGACGGTGAGTATACCGTACAGATAGTTACCGATACGATGACGCCCATCTCATTTCTTTTGGGTTGATGCAAATGGCTGATAAAAGAAAAAGTCCCGTCAAGGGCAGGATCGCACGGGTCCCCATGATAATGCAGCTTGAAGCACTTGAATGCGGTGCCGCCTCTCTTGCGATGATCATGGCGTATTACGAAAAATGGGTACCCATCGAACAGGTGCGCATAGACTGCGGTGTATCGAGAGACGGCTCAAATGCAAAGAATATCATACTTGCGGCGAGAAACTACGGCTTTGCTGCAAGGGGGCTCAGATATGATACTGCGGCTCTTCGCAAGAACGGAGTGTTCCCGTGCGTCATCCACTGGGAATTCAATCACTTTCTGGTGCTGTGCGGCTTCAAAGGACGCTATGCTTATATAAACGACCCTGCGGGGGGACAGATGAAGATACCTGTCGAGGAGTTCGACAAGTCCTTTACAGGCATAGTGCTGGAGATCGTTCCGGGAAAGAACTTTGTTCCCGGGGGCAAAAGGAAAAGCGTGCTTGCCTTTGCAAAGAAGAGGCTCAAAGGCGCAGGAGCGGCTGTGGCATTTGTCTCTCTCACGGGCATCATCACATATGTGTTCGGCATCATCGATCCTGTCATGGCGCAGGTATTTATGGACAGGCTGCTGTCACATCGGGATCCGCAGTGGCTCGTTCCGTTCATAGGAATAATGTCGGGACTTGCCGTCCTCCAACTCATCGCCCTCTGGGTGAGCGCTGTTTACAGCCTTAAAATCAACGGAAAAATGGCGATAGTGGGAAGTGCCTCATATATATGGAAGGTGCTCAATCTCCCGCTGGAGTTCTTTTCACAGCGCATGGCAGGGTATATAATGATGCGGCAGGATACCAATGAATCCATCGCCGAGACGCTTGTCAATACCGTAGCTCCGCTG
>JAFUHM010000065.1 GCA_017468865.1 Oscillospiraceae bacterium
CCGAACTTCTCCACACGGGACGCTACGCTTTCCGTCTGCTCGCCCTTGTAGCCTATGCCTGCAAGATCGCCCTTTGCATCCGCAAGGAACACGGGCACTCCCATTTCGGAAAATGCCTCCGCCATCACACGCAGGGTCACGGTCTTGCCTGTACCGGTGGCACCTGAAATAAGTCCGTGACGGTTTGCCATGGATGGGTAGATGTACACGGGTCTTTCCCCTGCATATCCTATCAGTATCTTGTTGTCGTAAAGCATTGTGGACCTCCTCCGTCTTGCATTATTGTATTTGTTCTTCGGTCATCATCTGCCTGAGCTCATCCGCCGACATGACGGTGCCAAGCACGTCCATGAGGGCGTTTACCGTCATAAGGGAGGGAAGCCCCAGCCTTTGCAGAAGCTCTGCCCTCCTTCGGGAGGAATCGGGTCTGCCGGTAAGTCCCAGCTCGAACAGCAGCGGCTTGTCTATGTCATGGGGGCGGGGCTCGCCGCCTGTGATGCCTGCACGGACAAACGCCTGTTCAAGGGTCTTCTCGTCTATCCCCTCGACTCCCAGCTTGCCTTCCTTTGAGGGCTTCGCCTTTCTTCTCTCCTTGCCGTAGATGTCGGGGATGTAGACATTTATCACCTTTGAGGCATCCTGTACGAAGCCCTTGATATGGTTCCGTATCTTGAAGCCTGCCGCATCGGAATCGGTGAGTATGATTATCCCCGTATGCCCGGCATAGTGGCGGATAAGGGCACGCTTGTCCTCATCCTTGAATATGTGAAAGCCGTCGGTGCATATGATGACGGCATCTATGACATTCGACAGGCGTATCTTGTCATACTTTCCTTCGACGATGACCGCCTTATCCGTTGTGAGCATCCCGTTCCTCCCGCATCTTTGCCGCTATCTCGGACAGACGGCGCAGCCTGTGATTGGCACCCGATCTGCCTACGGGCTTATCGAGCATCGCACCAAGCTCCGCCAGTGAGACGTCCGGATTTTCAAGCCTCAGAAGAGCCATGTTGCGCAGTTCGTCCGACAGGTCGTCAAGAGCGCCCTGCGCCAGTATGTATTCGATATCCTCTGTCTGCCTGCGTGAGGCGGTGAGGGTGCGCTCGATGTTGGCAGTGTCGCAGTTGGCGATGCGGTTTGCCTTGTTGCGCACATCCTTGAGTATCTTCACGTTCATCAGCTCTATGGCGGAGTTCGTCGCCCCCATGAGGGTGAGCATATCCTCTATGGACTCACTTCCCTTGAGGTAGACCACATACACGTTCTTTCTTCTGACCGTGCCGCAGGCTATGCCCATGTTCCCGATCATGGCGGTGAGGTCTGCCGCCAGCTCCTCATAGGGGACGGCAAATTCCAGATGATACTCCTTCATGGGCTCCGCCATGCTGCCGCAGGAAAGGAACGCCCCCGTAAGGAAGGCGAAGATATTGTTGTTCGTGATGTTCTCCTGCTGTATGCGGTGGACGAGGGCTCTCGATGAGACACGGAAGCGGAAGATGACCTCTTCCCTGTCCCTCTCCTCCGGCAGGCTTATCTTGTAGAGGGTGCTGCGGAGCTTTACCTCCTCCGTATGCGTCTCCACACCCGTGACACGTCCGCAGAGACGGACGAACATATCCCTGACCAGCGGACTTTCCGTCCTGAACTCTATCTCATCCGCCCCGAACTTCGAGCAGAAGAGGAGCATCCCGTAAAGACAGCCGTATTCCTTGTCACGGTCGTTCACGGATCGGCATAATTCTTCTTTTACATTCTGAGAGAAGGTCATGATTACTCCATTTGATGAGCGGCTGACATTCGATCCGCTCTGTTGTTATATAGTTATACCAGACCGGCTTCTAAAAGGAAACGGCAGGTAAGAGCTTCTTCCGATGAGACAAAATACAGATACTTTTTGGCTCTTGAAAGTGCGACATAAAACAGTCTTCGCTCCTCTTCAATATCAGCAGATAAATGATTAGGCCATTCCGATGCGTCAGCATTTAAAACGATAACAGCATCATATTCGTGACCTTTCGATCTCGTTGCGGTTATAAGATGATATGCTATTTCCTTGGTTTCATTATAACCCTCGCCGGAATCGTCATTCATCCTCATTCTGCCCCTTTCTCCCGATTTCCTTGCCTTTTCAATATCACGATAGAAGCCCCTGAAATCAGCTGCATATCTGCGGGAAATCTCTGTGAGACGCTCGAATTGAGGATCTTTATAGTGATTATCGATATCACGCTTATTAAAATCTTTGCCTAATCCCTGTAAATTCTCAACAGCACATTTCATAAATTTATACACGGTGTCAGCTGTGAGCAGTTTTTCAATGATCTTGCAGATTTTGCTTGATGAAATCCCCTTGATCTCACCTTGATACATTCGCAGAGCTCTGATCCCGTCAGAAAAGCTGTCAACTTTCTGCTTAGCCAAAAAAGCCTCTATTTGTTTCTTATCGCTTGAAGAGAGCTGTCGTTTTTCTATCTTGTCGCATATATCAAGGATAGCGGTTATAGGGTCATCCACATCATTATCTTTTGCCCGATAGATGATCTGTATAATATTTTGAAGCGATTTCATTGCTTCGCCGTCAAAAATATCAATATCCGAATCCACATGATAAGATATATTCTGCGAACTGAATATCACCTGATACGGGAAAAGGGATGCTTGCCTTCTTCCGATCAACGCAACGGAACGGCAGTTCTTCTTCTCAACGAGAGTTTGTGCCAGCTTTACGGTGTAATCTATTGACGAAAGCAGTTTTTTCTTGTTTTCAACTTTTATTGTAGCTTTACCCTTTGCAACAGACCTCATTTCTTTCGGAACTCTCTGTTTGTTGTAGGAAAGAAGTTTGCTTGATACCTCAACTATCTGTTTAGGAGAGCGGTAATTTGTTTCAAGCACGCAAGTTGTGAATGTTCTTCCAAAGTATTTATCCGGTTGGAGTATGTACTGCGGTGATGTCCCTCTCCATCCAAAGATAGCCTGATCATCATCACCTATTATAGTCAATGCCGTCTTGGTTTTCCCTTGGCTGTGGTATGCGCAAGCCGCATTTAGCAGTGCCATATCCAACGGATTGATATCCTGAAACTCATCCACCATAATATGGGTGTACCGAGCCGCTCCTTGAGCATACTTGCCTTCTTCAAGCTGTCTTTCAAAATAAACCCTTGCCCAATATTTCTGATCTTCTAAAGTATATCGGTTATTACCTTCGATCTGTATGACCGCTTTTTTCCAGAAATCAAAGAAATTTAATATCGCCGCTTCTCTTTCCTTTGGATCGGCACCCGTCAGTTTCTCTATCCTTAATAGTTCCTCATACCTCTTATTCAATGAATCGAGAAGACCGACGTCTTTCAGATATCTTAAATGGGCACGGTATTCCGCACGGGTCATCGTATGCTTGAAGCCCATCGATTTCAGTTCATCGATCAGATCTATCAGCAGTGTGGCATTGTGAGTGCGTCCATAAGCACTGGAAACCGCAGAACTGATAAGCGGAAATTTCTTTATAAGCTGTACAAGATCATGGTTTATTATGCTTTGACGCTGCCGATGCGTAGTATTCAGTTCATTCCCCGAACCTTTGATCTGCTCCCATCCCCAGGCGTTGAGCGTTCGCACCGTGACGTGCATATCGCCAAACTCATCTGACTTGAGCCGTTCTTCTATCTCCTGCTTTGCTGAACGGGTAAAGGCAACCAATAAAAACTTTGGAACAGGCAGCTCTTTGGCTTTAGAGATCTCATGAATATACTTGCATCTCCATAAAAGCGAATACGTCTTACCCGAACCGGCAGGCGCCAGCAATCTGACATCTTTGTTATATGGAATTTTACAGAACTTTTTCTGTGCTTGATTAAGCCCGGCATTTTTCAGCATAAGATCAATTTCAGTAGCTGCCATTACTGCGCCTCCCGTTATCAAGTATTCACTGTGAAATCTTAGTTATTCTGTTCGTTCCTGAACCTGTACGCCGCTGCTGCCCAGCCGTTGGCGGTGCGCATGGCTATGCGGTGAAATCCTGCCTTGTCCATTGCCTCCATGACCTCATCGCAGCGTTCGAGGATGATGCCGGAAATGATGATGACGCCGTCAGCCGAGAGAAATCTGCCGAAGTATCCCGACATGGCTATCAGCACATCCGCCACGATATTTGCGGTGATGATGTCATAGCCCGTGCCGATGCGTGCGCACAGCTCCTCATCCGAGGTGATGTTGCCCACGTCGGTGACGTAGCCCGATGTGATGTGGTTCTTGACGGCATTCTGCGAGGCTATGCGCACGCTGTTGGGGTCGATATCCACCGCATAGGCACTGCCTGCGCCCAGGAGCATACCCGCAATGGAGAGTATGCCGCTGCCGCATCCGAGGTCGAGTATTCTCTCCCCGCCCTTTACCTGCGTTTCCAGCATTTCAAGGCAGAGCCTTGTGGTATGATGCTGACCTGTGCCGAAGGAGGATTCGGGGTCTATCTCCAGCACGGTGCGCCCCTCGGGATTTGCGTAAGTCTCCCATGAGGGCTTGACCGCAAGGCGGCTGCCCACCAGGAAGGGGCGGAAATACTGCTTCCAGTTGTTCGCCCAGTCCTCCTCACGGACATTCATCAGCTCCGTATACAGCCTGCCGAAGCGAAGATCGTCGTCGATAGCCGCCAGATCCTCCATCTGCGCACGGAGCTCCTTTAGCTTCTCAAAGCCGTCCGGGTCGTTGGTAAGGTAGCAGGTCACGGTAGTCTCGCAGTTGGCAAGGCCCATGAGATCCTTGTCTATGTAGTCCCAGTTGCCGTCCTTGTTCTCCAGGAACTCCCTGAAATCATTGGGATCCCTTATAACGAACCCCGTTATGCCTATCTGCATGAGTCTGCCGCAGACAGGCTCTATCCCTTCTGTCGTGGTATATATATCAGCCTGGATCCAGTCCATCATATTACCTCCAAAATATTCCTTACTATTGATTTTACCATATAATGAAAAGAAAATCAATATAATTCACACAGAAAATGTCAACAAAAACCGCGGGCGGTGCCCGCACCCAGTCGGCAGTGCCGACAGCCATTTCGGCGGTTAGTTTATACTGGTCGGTCTTGATTTGGCTCGACCAATTGAAAATGACGACCGAAACAGGATACAAGGCAGAGCTCACACCCCCATTTCACTTATCTACCCTGCCGTGCCTTTCAGAAAAGGCACGGCATATTTATTGAGCGGATGGTGTCAGCATCACTCATATACCGTGCCATTTTATATTTATCCGATAAAAACGAATGAACGAAGCGGGTGCAGGCTCAGCCTGCCTGCCGAGCCGTATTAAAACCGCCCGATGCAAATGAATGAACGAAATGGCTGTCGGCACTGCCGACCGGGTACGACCCGGAGCGGATCCGCAGATAAGATATGCCGTGCCTGTCGGAAAAGGCTCGGCATTTTTAATAAACGAAATGGGTGTGGGCACCGCCCACCAAAAAAATGCCCCGATCAGCGTCGGGGCAAGCAAATTGAAACAAAGCAAGGAAGTGACCGTTCTACCGTCTGCATCGGTATAACGTATAACAAGATCCCTAATGAGATCTAAGTTGACGTTAGATATACTATAACATACTTTCCGGGGTTTGTAAAGGGGTATCCGAAAATTTCTCCAACATTTCACAAACCCGTCACGCACCGAGATAATTCTTCACCAGTGCCTGAAGGAGCTCATCACGGTCGATGTGCCTGACCAGGGAGCGTGCGTTGTTATATGTGGTGATATAGGTGGGATCCTCGGAAAGGATGTAGCCCACTATCTGATTGATGGGATTGTATCCCTTTTCTCTGAGGGCCTCATATATGAGCGTCAGGTTCTTTTTCAGCTCAGCCTCTCTGTCAACATGGACAGAGAATGACATGGTATGTTCATCGTTCATATTACCGCCCTCCTTTACTGCAATGCCTAAATTGAGATCGCCGGAATACCGGAATCATCTGAAAAGCCAAGCCAACCATCCATGTACATAAAACATATTCCGGCTCTCCTCAAAACACAGCAGGCTGAGCCTGCATCCATCCGCTCAGGTATCTTCCCGGACAAGTCAAATTCGGCTCGGAAAAGCATACGACAGAGCATATCTTAAACATATCCGCAAGACACGGAAATATCAATTTCTTGTATACTAAGTATACTCCAATACGGAAAAAAATACAAGGGTTTTTGAAAAAAATGGCGATTTGCACAAACCGCAGGCGTTCCCTTTATGGAAAATCACTTATACATATGAGGACAGTACCGACACGGACGGAGACGGCTTTCCTGCGGTTTGTCTATATTTACGAAAAAACTGCAATTTTTGTATTTTTTCGTACCTGTCCGCCAAAACTCACATAATTTGACAAAAAAATTTGCAAAAACTATTGACAACGGACATGAAAAGTTGTATAATGTGTATAGTCGTATACTATCCTTGGGATCGGTATATCCTCACAGGTTTTAAGGAAGTTTTAAGAATAATTAAGAATAATATGGTATCGGGGGAGATATTTATGAAGAGACGCACCCTCAAAGCGTTCACGCTTATCGAACTCATGATAGTCATCGCTATCATCGCTATACTCGGAATGATCATCGTGCCCAACACTCTGCACTACATCAGGACGAGCAAAGTCAACAGGAACAACACCCAGGCACAGGAGATATACAATGCGACCACGGACTACCTTATCAGGCTCCAGCGCAGAGGTTATACTCCGGAGCAGGTAGCGGAGGCCTTTTATCCGGGCGGTGCTCCCGGTTCCACTCATGTGCTCGTCGGATACAGCGCAGGCATTGACAAGCAGGGTAATGACCCTTGGTTTATCGGCCACGGCAATGGTTCTTCTTATAGCTGCGGTTCTCCCTCGATAGAACCCGATGCAATAAAGGGCATAGAGAGACTGCTTGCCGGCTCTACCGGTCAGGCTGATTCCGACAACTGGTGGACAGAGGGCAACTGTGCATGGGCTGTTGCGGTAAACACTACCAACTACTCCGTAGTCGCTGCATGGTACGTTGATGCTGCGGATGCGCCGTGGTCACTCTCCAGCCAAGGTTCGATATTTGCAAGTGTCGCTGATCCCTATGAAAGCTTTTCCGATCAGATGGATATAGTAGAGGGACACAGCACCCATAACAGTTATGGTAAGTATGTAGGTCAGTTCCCCCTCCCTGCAAACACATAAGTCTTTGACACTCTCAAACGCTCCCTCCCACGGAGGGAGCGTTTTTCCCTCTTACGGAGGGGGCATTTTTTACACATTTGCACGAAAGGCAGTATATGAATCCGAGACTTGAATATCTGCGTGAAAAGACCGCCCTGCTGACCACCTCCCCCGGGGTGTATCAGATGAAGGATGAGGAGGGCGGCATAATCTACATCGGTAAGGCGAAGAACCTGCGAAACCGTGTGTCCTCCTACTTTGCCGTGACTCCCGACCACACCCCGAAGGTGGCGGCGATGGTGGAGAATGTGTATGACTACGACTTCATCGTGGTCAAGTCGGAATATGAGGCGCTGGTGCTGGAATGTTCCATGATAAAGCAGCACAAGCCCAAGTATAACATACTCCTCAAGGACGACAAGGGATACAGCTACATCCACATCTCCGACCCGCCCTATCCGAGGATAACGGGGGTGCTGAAGAAGCAGGACAGCGGCAGGCACTTAGGGCCCTATATGTCCTCATTCGTGGCAAGGCGCACGGCGGAAGAAGTAAACCATGTCTTCAAGCTCCCCACCTGCAACAAGGTATTCCCGAGGGACTTCGGCAAGGGGCGGCCGTGCCTCAACTTCCACATAGGTCAGTGCATGGGAGTATGCAGGGGGAAGATAAGCGAGGCGGAATACGCCGCAGTTATCGCCGAAGCGGAGGACTACATCAAAAGCGGCTCTGCCAAGTCCGTTGAGCGGATGACGGAGCTTATGGAGCGGTATGCGGAGAACCTTGAATTTGAGAAGGCGGCGGCAGTGCGTGACAGGATAAACGCCGTCAGGCGTGCCGCAGATGCACAGACCATCATCGAGGAGGCTCTGCCCGATACGGATGCCGTGGCAGTGGCACGAAACGGCGGTGAGATATGTGCGGCGGTCATCATGTACAGGGGCGGCAGGCTCGCTGACCGTGCGGAATTCTTCCTGGGGGAGGAGTTCGCCGTATCGGGAGAGGGCGTATCAGCCGTGTTCGGTGAATTCCTGACCCAGTATTACAGCGGTCTGCGTGAGATACCCCGTCAGGTGGTGCTGTACAACGAGATCGAGGACATGGACAACATCGAACGGCTCCTGCGTGAGCGGTCGGGTCATGCGGTGGATGTGATGCTGCCGCAGAAGGGGCGGTATCTGCGGCTTGCGGAGACTGCCTGGAGCAATGCGGGCGAATACCTGTCCATAAGGGTGGGGCGCACCTCAAAGGAGATAGCCGCCCTTGAGGAGCTGTCCGACCTTCTCGGGCTGGACAAGACCCCCGAATATATCGAGAGCTACGATATATCCAACTTAGGCTCGGAGGATATGGTGGCAGGCATGATCGTGTTCGAGAACGGCAGACCCGCAAAGAAATACTACAAGCGTTTCTCCATAAAGGAGAACCTTGTGCAGAACGACCTTGCCTGTATGCAGGAGGTGCTCCGCCGCCGCTTCAGGCACTACCTTGACCCGAATGAGACGGATGAGGGATTCAAGCGGATGCCCGACCTTATCCTGCTCGACGGCGGCGAAAATCAACTGAACGCCGTCCGTGAGGTCATGGCTCAGATGAAGATACACACCAATGTGTTCGGCATGGTAAAGGACGGAAATCACCGCACCCGTGCCATCACCTCCGACGGGGGCGAGATAGGCATATCGCAGAAGCAGGCGGCATTTCTCCTGGTGACACGCATACAGGACGAAGTCCACCGCTATGCCATCACATACCAGCGAAAGCGTCACCGTGCGAGCACCCTCACATCGGGGCTTACCTCCATAAAGGGGATAGGCGAGAAGAAAGCCGCCGCCCTCATGGGGGAGTTCAAGACCACCGACAGGCTCAAAGCCGCCGCTCCCGAAGAGATCGCCCCAGTGATAAAGGTGAATACCGAAACTGCCGCCAAGGTATGCGATTACATCCGGGACAATCTTTAAAGGGAAGGGGCAGCAAAGCCGTGCTTTTGTCCACGCATTTAGTTCACACCTTCATAATACCTGCTCCATCATTCAAGCGAAGTGGACAAATCAGACCGTGGCTGCCCGTCCTTTTTCATATATAATTACGTTGACAACGCACCCGGGTTTATGCTACAATAATTTCGGGGAGCCCGTAGCGCCGGGCTGAGAGGGAGCGGCAAGCTCCGACCCTTTGACCTGATTCGGATAATGCCGACGTAGGGAACATTTTTGTACGAGCGTACAATGTCTTTCTGCGTCCTTATCCACAATGGAAAGGATGTATTTTTTATGCAAAACACCAAGACCAAGACCCTCGTGGAATGTGCTGTCATGGTAGCACTTGCCACCGTACTCAGCTACATCAAGATCTACCGTCTCCCCTGGGGAGGCTCCATCACTCTCCTGAGTATGCTCCCCGTCATCGTATTCAGCATAAGGCACGGCATCAAATGGGGACTTGCCTGCTCAGGCCTCAACGCCCTCCTCCAGCTCGGTCAGGGCATCATCGGCGGCCTCTTCGGCTGGGGTCTCACACCTGCAATGCTCATCGGCTGCATACTTCTTGACTACCTCCTCCCCTACTTCGTACTGGGCTTCTCGGGTATGTTCAGGAACAAGGGGCAGTACGGCTGGATAGCAGGAATGATAACCACGATACTTATCCGCATCGTGTTCCATGTGCTTTCGGGCGTAGTGATATGGGAGAGCGCAGGCGAACTTTGGTCAGGCTTCTCCACGGATAATTCCGTCATCTACTCTCTCCTCTACAACTGCGCATATATGCTCCCCGAAATGATATTCACCATCATCGGTGCGATAGCTCTCTTCAATATCCCCCAGACCGCAAAGTTCTTTCCCCATGACAAGTCCGGCACCCCTGCATACAACGGCTGATACCGTTTGCTGACAGGTACCCTCGCCGCAGTATCTCCGCTTCGGAGCTGCTGCGGCGTTTTTGATATGACATTTTTTTCGTTTCCTGTTGACTTAAGCCCTAAAATGTAGTATAATAATATGGTTAGGGGTATCGTATCGGATCCCCAAAATCCATATGCGAGGTGGACTATGTCAGGAATAAAGATTCTTGCGACAGGCAGCTGCAAGCCTGCCCTCACCATAACCAACGACGATCTGAAAAAATGCATCGACACCAACGATGAATGGATACATTCCCGCACGGGCATCTCCACTCGCCGCATGACCAACGGCGAACCTACATGGTATATAGGTGCTGCTGCGGCTAAACAGGCTTTAGAGCGTGCAAAGCTCTCACCCGAAAAGATAGACATGATAATATGCACCACCATCACCGGCGACTACTTCACGCCCTCCTGTGCGGCTGTGATAGGCAGGGAGATAGGTGCTGTCGGATGTCCCGCCTTTGATATCTCCGCCGCCTGTTCCGGGTTCGTCTATGCCCTGGACATTGCGCAGAAGTACCTGGCATCAGGTGCGATGAAGAACGTGCTTGTGGTGTCCGCCGAAAGGCTCTCCACCATCACCAACTTCACCGACCGTTCCTCATGTATACTCTTCGGCGACGGCGCCGCTGCGGCTGTTGTCACCTCCTCGGACAAGTTCTACTCATCCTACATGGGATGCGACGGCACGGGCATGAAGTACCTTTACGCCAAGGCAGACCACAGAGATCATCCTTTCACGGACTCACCCGTATACTATGACGACCAGACCTCACCCGATGCGCCTGTCGGCGTGCTGGTGCAGGACGGCAAGGAAGTTTACAAATTCGCCACGAAGGCTCTCCCTCATGCGCTTATGTCCGCACTTGAGGGGACGGGGCGCACGGTGGATGACATCGACATCATCGTACCTCATCAGGCGAATATCCGAATAATCGAGACTGCCGCCAAGAACCTCGGTCTCCCCATGGAGAAGTTCTTTGTCAATATCGAGCACAGCGGCAACACATCCAGCGCATCCATCCCCATCGCCCTCGACGAAGCCATGATCTCGGGTGCGGTGCATGAGGGTCAGACCCTCGGCCTCTGCGGATTCGGCGCAGGACTCACACAGGCTGCCATCATAATGGATACCTGACCGACGGATAAGGAGAAGATCATGACTACACGACTGACTGAACTTTTGAATATCAAATACCCCCTGCTGCAGGGCGGCATGGCGTGGATAGCCGAAAGCACCCTCGCATCTGCCGTATCCAACGCAGGCGGCGCAGGCATAATTGCGGGCGGCTCCGCTCCGATAGATTACCTTCGTGAACAGATACGCCGCTGCAAGGAGCTTACCGACAAGCCCTTCGGCGTGAACATCATGCTCATGTCCCCGAATGCGGAGGATCTGGCACAGCTGGTCATCGAGGAGGGCGTGAACTTCGTCACCACAGGCGCAGGCAATCCCGGCGTATATGTCCCTGCTTGGAAGGAAGCAGGCATCAAGGTCATCCCTGTCGTTCCCACCGTTGCACTTGCAAGAAGGCTGGTGAAGGCGGGCGCTGATGCAGTCATCGCCGAAGGCACCGAATCGGGCGGCCATATCGGACAGAACACCACCATGTGCCTTGTTCCCCAGGTAGTTGACGCTGTCGGTGCGGAAGTCCCCGTTATCGCAGCAGGCGGCATAGCAGACGGCAGAGGAGTTGCCGCATCCTTTATGCTCGGCGCGGACGGCGTACAGATAGGCACACGTTTCCTGGCATCGAGCGAGTGTCAGATACACGAGAATTACAAGAATGCAGTCGTAAAGGCAAAGGATACCGACAATGCCGTGACGGGATTTTATTCAGGCTCGCCCTGCCGCTGCATAAAGTCGAAGTACACGAAGAAACTGCAGGAGATGGAGAAGAACGCAGCTCCCCCGGAGGATTTCGAGGCGCTCACCGTCGGCTCCCTCAGGAAGGCCGTCGTTGACGGAAATGTAGAGGAAGGCTCCATGCTCTGCGGACTTATCGCAGGCATGATCACGGACGTAAAGCCCGTGAAGGACATAGTTGAAGAGATCATGGGCGGCGCTGAGAAGCTGCTCGGCAACAGATAAGGAGATAATATGACAGCACTCATCACAGGCTCCGCAAGGGGCATCGGTGCGGCTATCGCACTCAGGCTCGCAAAGGACGGCTTCGACATCGCATTCAACGACGTGAGCGAGAAGAGCTTTGAGAATAATGACATCGTTGACAGGGTTAAGGCACTCGGCGTATCGGCTGAGGTGTTTGTGGCTGACGTGTCGGACTTCGCACAGTGCGAAGCCATGACAAAGGCAGTCAAGGAACGCTTCGGCAGCATCGACGTACTGGTGAACAACGCAGGCATCACCCGTGACACCCTCATGGTGAAGATGACCCCCGAGATGTACGATCTTGTCATCGCCGTAAACCAGAAGAGCGTATTCAACATGATGAAGCTGGTCTGCGAGATCATGCGCAAGCAGAAGCACGGTCATATCATCAACCTTGCCTCCGTTGTCGGCGTATACGGCAACCCGGGTCAGGTAAACTATGCCGCATCCAAGGCGGCTATCATCGGCATGACCAAGACCGTAGCCAAGGAATACGGCTCCAGGGGCATCACCTGCAATGCGGTGGCTCCCGGATTTATCCACACACCCATGACCGACCAGCTCACCGACGAGCAGAAGCAGGCTATGCTCTCACGCATCGCCATGAAGCGCTACGGTGAGCCCGAGGAGATCGCATCGGTAGTATCTTTTCTTGCATCCGAGGATTCCTCCTATGTAACCGGTCAGGTCATCGAGATAAGCGGCGGTCTTTCCATATAGCGGGCACGGCCCGCAGCGGATTCGGCAGGCGGTGCGGCTTCGTTGATAAGATCTGCCGAACCTTACATGACAGGCACGACAGCCGTCCACAGGACGGAGCGAATTCGTTGATTTAGTGCGGCGTGCCTTATATGACAAACTCGGCAGATGCGTAAAGGCGACACCTTTCGTTTACAGACCCGTACCTGCCGCTCACAGAGCGGAGCGCCGCTCACGGAGCGGATCGAGTTCGTTGCTCTATTACAGCGTACCTTATATAACAGGCTCGGCAGCCGTCCACGGGACGGGGCGAATTCGTTGATTTAGTGCGGCGTGCCTTATATGACAGGCACGGCAGATGCGTAAAGGCGACACCTTTCGCTTTACTTGCGATAACACAATGACAACAGGTCAAGCAAATACACTTAGATGGAGTTTTTATGAGAGTAGTAATAACAGGAATGGGTGTGGTAACGCCCATCGGAAACACCATAGAGGAGTTTGCCTCCTCCCTTGAAAACGAAAAGCTCGGCTTTACCTTACTGGGCGATCGTGTCAGCGATCAGCTCGAAGTAAAGATAGCCGCGACCGTTGAGGACTTTGACACGGCAAAGCTTGTCAATGAATGCGGTGTCGAGAAGAAGGACGTGCGCAAGCTGTCGAGATTTACGCAGTTTGCCGTTGCTGCGGCTCATGATGCCATTGCAGATGCAGGGACAGACTTCACCGATGTTGACCCCTACCGTGCAGGGGTCATCTGCGGCGTAGGCATGGGAGATCTCGGTCTTACCATTTCCGAGGGCGCAAAGTACAATGAAAAGGGTCCCGGCAAGATCTCCGTTTTCTACATACCCATGACCATCACAAATATGGCGGCAGGCACTGTTGCCATGAAAAATCAGGCGTTCAAGGGTGCCAACTTCTGCACCACCACTGCCTGTGCATCGGGCACTCACGCCATCGGTGAAGCCTTCCGCAAGATCAAGGACGGCTACATGGATGTCTGCATCGCAGGCGGTTCGGAGTCCTGCGTGAATGAATTTGCGCTGGGCGGATTCAACAATATGCACGCACTTACCCGCTCGGATGACCCTGAGCACTGCTCCACCCCCTTCGACCTCAACCGTTCGGGCTTTGTACTGGGCGAAGGCTGCGGTATGCTCGTACTTGAAAGTCTGGATCACGCTCTGGCAAGAGGTGCGCACATCTATGCGGAGGTTGCGGGATACGGCGCAACGGGAGACGGCTACCACATGACCTCTCCCTCACCCACAGGCGAGGCTGCTGCCGCTGCCATGACACTGGCGATAAAGGAAGCAGGGCTTGAGCCTTCCGACATCGACTACATCAACGCTCACGGCACATCAACGGGTCTCAATGACAAGTATGAGACTACCGCCATCAAGATAGCCCTGGGCGAACATGCACGGCACACGGCGATAAACTCCACCAAGTCCATGACGGGTCATCTTCTCGGTGCGGCAGGCGCAGTTGAGGCGATAGCCACCGTCATCCAGATCGAGAAGGGCTTTATCCACCGCACCCTCGGCTACACCACTCCCGACCCCGAATGTGACCTTGATTATGTGACAGACAAGAAGCGTGACGTACAGATAAATGCGGCACTGTCGAACTCCCTCGGATTCGGCGGACATAACGCCTGCATACTGATAAAGCGATACAACGGCTAAAAGGAACGGTACCATGAAGATATTCGGAAAGATCGATATAGAGACCATAGAGAAGCTGGCAGACGTAGCCCGGTCACGCAATCTCTCGGAGATAACCATAACCGACGGGACCAATTCCGTCACCGTAAAGGGCGCACCCGTACCTCCTCCGCCTGCACCTGTACAGGCACAGCCTGTGGCACCTGCGGACTTCGGCGGTGAGCCTTCCTCTCCCTCGCCCGCATCCGCAAGGAGCGAGGCTATCGCAAAGGGGAATGTCATCAAGTCGCCCATCGTAGGCACCTTCTACTCCTCACCCGCCCCCGGCAAGCCCCCCTTCGTCAGCATCGGCGACAAGGTCAAGAAGGGCGATGTAGTCATGATAATCGAGTCCATGAAGCTGATGAACGAGGTCAAGAGCGATTATTCGGGCATCGTCCGTCAGATACTCGTCCGTTCGGGGGACACGGTGGAATACGATCAGCCTATCATGGTGATAGAGTGACCTGTATAATTTTACGATAATATACTATTTGTATAATCAAGGCAGCGATGTCCCCCGCCTCTAAATGGCAGCTCATGCCATTTGGTGGCATGGGTTCCATCTTGATATTCAGTAGGGGATACAATCCCCTACTGAATATCGGC